>CAZPUF010000073.1:0-12506 GCA_964589705.1 uncultured Saprospiraceae bacterium
GTGTATATGTATTTCATAGTGTAATTTGTATTTAGTTCAGATTTATAAAGATGGGGAATGTTAATTAATAATATAATCGCTTAAAAGACACCAAGGATATTTATTAATCAGACTTGGATATAAAAATACAATTAATAAAGGTGTCCATTCTATGGATTATAGCGCAACTTATAGTTAAATAAGTGGCTGAATAAAGATACTTTTGACTTGCTGGTTCAAATACAGTAAAACCTTCAGCGTTATGCAATCCAACATTTACAAACTGTTTATTCTAAGTTGTTTTTGTACGTGCCTGATACAATGTGTACCTGATTCGGGCAAAGTACTTACAGAAGTATCCCTGGCACACGAGACTCAAAGTTTTCAAAAGGTTATTAATTATCAATCATCGGGCAATGTAGACAGCTTGGTCAGTTTGCTCAATTCTAATGACCCTACGATCAGGTATCTGGCATCTCGCGCATTTGCTACCATTCCTGCTGAAGCGGCCTTACCGAAATTGCACGCTATGCTCGATGATCCGGTCATCAAAGTAAGATCTATGGCAGCCTATGCTTTAGGACAGCAAAGAAATACGGACTCAGAACAAGCGTTGATTACTGGATTCAGGCAGAGAGACACCATGTCTGTGGACAATGAAGCTAATGGAGCCATATTGACTGCACTTGGGAAAATCTCCAATCAATCAATTGCCGCATTTATAGCTTCAGCTGAAGGCTACAGACAACAGGATACTTTGTTGGTAGAGGGTCAAATGAAGAGCTTATATCAATTTGGACTCAGAGGTATATCCAGTCCTGAAATAATTCAAAAAGCAGTAGATGCTATAAGAAATCCCATATTGTCTGACCTAGCCAGATTGTATGCAGCACATTATTTGGCCAGAACACAAAATCTTAATATAGATAAGGTCAAATTTCAGATTGCTGAAGCCTTTGTGGATGAAGGTAATCCAGATATAAAAATGGCCTTAGCCACTGCGCTAAAACACACTTCTGACCCCGAAATTCTATCTACGTTGCTTTCACAAATGAACTTACAACAAGACTATAGGGTAAAATGCAACATCATTGGCAGTCTGACCAGTTATGAGCACGATCTTGTATTACCCACTATTCTGGAAGCTTTGAGATCTGATAATATTCATATAGCGAGAAAAGCTGCAGATTATGTAGCTACCAATGGCACTGCAAATGATGCTTCTAAATATAGAGACATCGCCAAAGACAGTATACCTACTCCTGTCAAAACCGCCATCTACGAGAGTGTCTTTCGTCAATTGCCGCATTATTACGAGAAAACAAAAAATGCCACTCGTTGGCAAGTCCAACAAGCAATCGCCAATGAGTCCAATCCTTATGCTATTGCTGGTTATTTAAGTGCATTGGGACATGATCCTGCTAATTCTAAATATCTAATGACCTATGCTGATACAACAACTAACATCTTGGTCAAAACAGCAGCTGTAGAGGCTTTGGGCACTCTTGTGGCCCACAAAGATTTTAATGCGATTCACCAGACACTAGCTCGATCTACCAGAAGAAAAATTTTGGCTTTTATACAAGAACTAATGACGCTAAATGATGAGGGTATTACTGGTGCTGCTGCCAATATCATCGCTGATCCTAATAGTCAATTGAAACCACTCATTGACTCCACAGACTTTCTTAAAGCTGCCTTGACTGGATTGAAGGCGCCTCAGCAACTAGAAAGTATACATGCTGTAGAAAAAGCTTTGGCACATATCAGAGGGGTCACCAAACCAACCTTAACACAAGCTACCAGTTTCAAAAACCTGGATTGGACTAAAATGAAGGAAATAACAGATAAGACTAAAGCTATTGTAAAAACGACAAGAGGTATCTTCTCTATAACCTTCTACCCAATAGAATCCCCTGAGTCGGTTCAGAATTTCATCTCACTTTCAGAAAGTGACTTCTATGATGACATGTTTTTTCATAGAGTTGTACCCAACTTTGTAATACAGACAGGGAGTCCCCGTGGTGATAATTATGGAGGTGCTGATTATGTTATCCATTCAGAACTGGGACAAAGGAGTTATGATGAAGCGGGTTATGTAGGCATGGCTTCGGCAGGCCCAAACACAGAATCAACACAGTGGTTTGTGACTCACTCCCCTACGCCACATCTCAATGGACGCTATACTATATTTGGAAAAGTAACAGAAGGGATGGATGTTGTCCATAATATTCAAGTAGGTGATAGAATTACAGATATTATAATTTCGCATCTCTAATTAAATTAGTGCCTTTAATGTCCATCCAATGAAAGTAACACCATTAACAGATCTGCATATATCGTTAGGAGCAAGAATGATGCCCTTTGCAGGATATAATATGCCTGTCAGCTATACCTCTATTAGTGAAGAACATGCAGCTGTAAGAAATGCAGCAGGACTCTTTGATGTCTCTCATATGGGCCAGTTCTTTCTAAAAGGTGACAAAGCACTAGACCTGGTCCAAAAGATCAGCTCGAACGATGCATCTGGTCTGGCTGTAGGACAAGCACAGTATTGTTGCATGCCTAATGATAAAGGAGGCATCGTCGATGACTTAATCATCTATAAAACTGATGATAATGAATATATGCTTGTCGTCAATGCCAGTAATATAGAGAAAGATCTGGCGTGGATTGAAGCCGCTAATAGCTATGATGTATCTATAGACAATCAATCTGACAACATGGCTTTGCTAGCACTACAAGGACCTAAAGCTTCATCGATACTGCAAAAGCTAACGAACGTAAAAGTGGATCAGATACCATTCTATTATTTTGCTAATGGTGAGGTCGCCAATATAAAGGACGTAATCATATCCGCCACAGGATATACGGGATCTGGGGGATACGAACTATATCTCAATAATCAGGATGCAGTACATGTGTGGCATGCAATCATGAAAGCTGGAGATGACGCAGGTATACTTCCTGTCGGTCTGGGAGCGAGAGATACACTACGATTAGAAATGGGTTACTGTTTGTATGGAAACGATATCAATGACGACACCTCACCCATAGAAGCTGGATTAGGATGGATCACCAAGACAAAAAAAGAGGACCACTTTTTTTCCAAGTCTATTTTCGCTAAACAGAGAAAGGAAGGGATAGATAAAAAATTAGTAGGATTCATAGTCAAGGACAAAAGAGTACCTCGAAAAGGATATGAGATTGTAGATGATCAAGGCTTATCCATCGGCCAAGTTACTTCAGGTACTATGTCTCCAAGTTTGGGGATACCTATCGGCCTGGGATATGTCAAGAAAGGATTTACCAAAAAAGGCCAAACTTTTGGAATACAAATCAGAAACAAAGTACTTAATGCTGAAGTTGTCAAATTACCTTTCTTCAAGAAAATATAGGACTTCGGCACCACCATTCATCATTTTATGAGTAGTCTACCCATTTTTATAGATGATTTTGTCAGATATTAAAAACAATTAACTCATCGAATCCATTAGTGTTCTTGCGTACTATTTATTCAAGGCTTACATGGAACTACAGAAAGCGAAAGATCAGTTTATAAATACTTGGGGTGAGCTAGGTTGTAATTGGGGTATTTGTAGAACTATGGGTCATATACATGCCCTACTGCTTATCAGTCCAGAATTAATGAGTGCCGAAGAGATCATGAGAGATCTCAAAATTTCCAGAGGTAACGCAAATATGAACCTGAGAGCTCTAATTGATTGGGGGTTGGTATATAGAAAGTCCAAGCAAGGAGAAAGAAAGGATTTCTATGAGGCAGAAAAGGACTTTTGGAATGTATTTAGAAAGACGTTGAGAAAACGAAAAGAGAAAGAACTCTCTCCAATGGTATCTATGATTAAGGACCTTCATACAGTAGAACCAAAGTGTGCCCATTCTCAAGAGTTCAAAAATGTGATTTCAAATCTGGACTCCATCTCTAAGGCAGCAGACAATGTATTGGAGAAAATGCTTAATTCTGAATCCAATCTGCTGCTCAATACCTTTGTTAGGGTCATGAGATAGTTTCCACTATTCTTCAGGCTTTTTCTGCTAATACATATGGACTTCCATCGCACCACCATCGTGTACGTCAAAATGTATCTTGACAGTGCTTCTACCCTTTAATTCATGAATCACTTCTGACTTAAGGACGCCAGAGCCTTTGCCATGGATAATCGTCAATATTCGAGCCCCCTTATGCTCTGCTTCATCCAAGAACTTGACTAAAGCGTCTTTCTGACGGGCCAAAATTCTTATAGGTAACTCATTCTCTAGATGTGGTGCCAAAGTAGAAATATGAAGATCAATGCTGTTGTCGAATTGATGAAAATCAGTAGGACTTGATTGGTCTTCATCTTCAAACAGATTGGGAGGAGGGGCTTCTGGCTCAGTGTATAATTCAAGATTAGCTGCTGTGACCAGTAGTATTTTGTCTTCAGCTTTAATTCTAGCTCTTTTTCCATTGATCCCTTGAAAGAGACCAATCCTGCCACTACTGATAATCCGACATTTGTCACCTACCCATAATGCTTTAAGATCAACCATATATTAAAAAAGGCCCTACTATTTCTAGTAGAACCTTGCTTTTAGTTTATGAAACCCAACGATTCTTGGGCATAGCATAAAGATAATCAAAATCAGTTTTTAAAGCGGGTAGCACTAAATAATATTTACTGTTTGGGTGTAAAAATTGTTAGCTATGTTGATAACGTTACTCAAAATGCATGCGCTGTTAGGGGTTTTCCCTAGTAATCTGCATATTCTGTGTTGGCAGGTCTTGATTTGAACAACATTTTCAAATTAATAAGCAGTAGAAGAATGGCTATTCCCAACCAGATATACATCCAAGCTTGAGCAGGCAGTACCACCATGACTTCTTCGTAAGCTTTAAGATCAGAAGTTGGGCCCACATTGAAATCCTGAATGATATATAGTACACTAGCTAAACCAAGAAACATGAGCAATTCTGCACCAAAGTTGGTTTTCATCATAATGAATGCAAAGACCAGAGAAAATCCTATAAGTACACAGGTGGTATAGACCGAATTGAACCATACAAAACCTGTTACGATCATAGATAGTATGACTATACCCAACATTGGCTTGATCATCCTTCGACCTTTAGCACCTATATAGAAGAGGATATTACCAAATAAAGCACTGCCCAAGTAGCCTCCCATAATCGTCACTGCTCTATTCCCTCCCATTGACTTAGTAAATCCGCTTCCGTCTGCATTGATTTGCACATCCAAGACAGATCCGCCAGTAATTACAGCTCCTATAGCATGTCCAAATTCATGAAGGAAGGTGACAAAAAGCCTTACTGGATAGAGGATTTTCCATCCGAGTTCTCCGCCATAGAAGCTTAGACCGCCATACAACCCAAGCATTATAAGCATTCTCAATAGTATATTTCCTCTCATAATAATGATTGATTAAGTAACCAAATTATCAATTTCTCCGCTCCCAAGCACACATAGGAACAAAGGTCTAATATCTAAATGTGTAGCTTTGATAGAATATCAAAGGCTTTCTACTCCTTGCAAGTAAATTTCACAAAAAATATACTGTTATTATTAGGTATCAACCTCCTTATCAAACCTATATATATTCTTGGCATAGATGCCAAAGTACAAGACATGATAGGTGATGAATCCTATGGTGTATACTTTGCCTTGTATAATTTTAGCTTTCTCTTCCAAATTGTATTGGATTTGGGTATCCATAATTATAATTCCAAGCATGTATCTCAAAATAACGCTACTGTAGCTGGTCATTTTGCTCATGTTCTGGGACTGAAGATTGTACTGACAGTACTGTATTTTATCATCTTGATAGCCTGTGGCTGGTTGCTAGGGTATTCGATAGATTACCTCAAACTGTTATGGCCAATCGGTCTAGTAATGACTTTGCTGACTTTCTATCAGTATATCCGGAGTCATTTTTCGGCATTAGCATCATACTCTGTGGAGAGCTGGTTATCAGCACTGGATAAGTTACTGATGATATTCTTTATAGGTTATTACCTGTACGGACTCAAGGAAATCAGCATCGAAATTTTTCTTTGGGGGCAGGTATTTGCCATTTTGACGGCCACTGTAATCGCTATGATTTTGCTTAATCGCCAATTTACTCTCAGCGTCAGATTCAGCCTCAATGCTTTCAAGAATATATTAGGTAAAAGTCTGCCCTTCGCGCTTGTGATTGTACTGATGACTATGTACACACGGATGGATGGTGTAATGTTAGAACGACTTCTCCAAGATGAGGGTGCTGAGGCAGGCAGATATGCCCGTGGGTTTAGGTTAATGGATGCTGCAAACATCTTAGGGTACTTATTTGCCGTACTACTGATACCTATGTATGCCAGACAGCTAAAAGAAAAAATAGACGTAAGTGCCTTGGTTCGCAATGCTACAGGTATACTCCTTTCTATGGCTACCTTAATATCTGCTCTGTGCTGGTGGTATGCTGATGACATTATGCATCTCGTCTATAGTGATATAGATTCTGGTCATATAGAGATATTCAGATTATTGATGGTATGTTTTTGGGCCATGAGTCTGTCCTATGTATTTGGATCACTGATTTCAGCCTCTGGAGAGTTAAAACAACTCAATAAATTGTTGGTCCTTGGTATTATTGTCAATTGGAGTCTTAATATCTATCTCATTCCCAAGATGCAAGCACAAGGAGCTGTGATAGCAACTTTAGTCACCCAATACCTAGTTTTTATAGGTCAAATCTTGATAGCACACAAGCAATTTAGTTTGACTTTGGGCACTGCTTTTATATCAAAGTTGGTCTTCTTCCTTCTACTTACCCTACTTATTATCTATAGTGTATACAATTTTCTATCATTGCACTGGATGATAGAGTCAGTTATAGCTGTATGTTTGTCGCTGTTTGTATCATTTTTGTTGGGTTTTTTACGTTTAAATCCAGCAAACCAAAACAAAGGTCTTAAGAAACATCCCTACTGAAATGAGTCAAAACGAAAATCTGCTTGATATCATCTCTCTATTATATCGGTGGAAGAAGTACATTCTTGGCGCAGGTTTTATTGCGGCAGTCATCACTGCAGCCTCTTCGCTTACACTAGATAACTATTACAAAGCGAGCACCCTATTTTACGCTGCAAGTCCTGACTTAGCAGACCCAGTCCCAGTTATCCCATCCAATCAACGTAAATATATATATGGTTCTAGTGAAGATATGGATAGACTTTTTTCAATATCCAAGTCCAACGAACTGAAGAATTACATCATAGACAAATTTGACTTATACAATCATTACAACATCAGTACTGATGATGAACTTGCCAGACACAGATTGAATCTCAAAATCAACAAACTATATACTGCAGAAAAGACTAAATATGATGCGCTTCGATTATCAATGGAAGATAAAGACCCAGAATTCGCAGCTGCTGTTGCAAATGTAGCCAGAGATAAGATCAATGAACTGGCTCAGAATGTCATCAAAGCCAGTTTTCAAAAGCGACTTATATCTTACCAAGGTGTGCAGAAAGAAAAACAAGGACAATTCAACTTACTTGCAGATAGCTTACAAAGGGTCAAAACAAAATATGGCATTTTCAGCACTGACACTCAAGGACAGGCTTATGGTTCGTCATTGGTAGAAGCTGAAGGAGAATTGCTCAAAGCAGAGGGTGCCCTGTCCATTTTGCGCAATACTCAGGGTATACCATCAGATTCTATAGCTAAGCTACAAGCAAAAAAACTTGGTTACGAAAAACAGCTTGAAAAGCTAAGAAAGGATATTTCGAATTTTAATACAGGATTCTCTACCGTAAAGAATCTGGAACGTACCACCAAAGAGCTAGGTGAACAACTCACAGTAGATAATGCTCAGATCTCTGCGCTGAGAAATGCATATGAAGCTGATTTCACAGCTATACATATCATAGAACACGCTGAGAAGCCAGCTTATAAATCTAGACCCAAAAGGTCAATACTTGTTATCATGGTTGCTGCTATGACTTCCCTTTTCATGTGTTTGTGGGTGCTTATCAGAGATCAATTCCAAAAGATTAAAGCTTAATTGGCCTAAGGCTCTAACCATGTCCTTGTCAAGGTCTGATATAAAAGCAGCTTTCTCTACAGAACATAAATTGTTCTTGGCTTTTGCTAGTCTAATTATTATTTGTGGTACAATCAGTACCCTATTGTACACTCCTGTACCCATGGCCTTACCAATAGGCATCTTATATATCCACTTTTGCATCCAGAATCCTAAAGGATTGTATTATCTCTTCTTCATGATATTACCCTTCTCAGTGGAAATTTCGCTTGGCAGCTTAGGAACAGATTTACCCTCAGAACCGATTATGGTAACACTTTTGGGTATTGCAATATTATTATTCATCACTAATGGCCGTAAACTTGATAAAAGGATAATCACTCACCCTATCTCCTTGCTTTTACTTTTGCATGTAAGTTGGATCGCTCTAACGGGATTAAGCTCAACCTATCCATTAATCTCATTGAAATATCTGATTGCCAAAATCTGGTATGTTATCCCGTTTTATTTCCTGACCTTATTTCTGATGAAGAACAGAGATGACTTTAGTTTGATATTTAGCAGGGTGGCACCATTTCTTGTATTAGCTATTCTGTATGTTATTGCCAATCATGCCGCTAAAGGTTTTTCCTTTGCGAGCTCTGATCATGTGGTCAAACCCATATTTAGAAATCCTGTGAATTATGGGGTTATGCTACTGATATTTGTCCCCTATTACGTCTACCTGATTAAGTATAAATTCAAGACTTGGAAGTCGATTCGCTACATGGTTTTTGGCATCTTATTAATTGGCATTTATTTCAGTTACACACGAGCAGCTCAGTTGGCCTTAGTATTGGCAGTTGTCTTCTACTTTATCATACGATGGAGACTTTTGAAGTTGGCTATTGTAGCCACACTAATTGGCGTCATTGGTTTGGTTGGCTATCTATCCATTGGCAATAAATACATGGAATATACGCCTGAGTTCGAAAAAGCTATTACGCATCACAAGTTTGACAATCTCTTAGAGGCCACGTCAAAATTAGAGGATGTCTCTACGGTAGAAAGGTTCTATCGTTGGATTGCAGGCGCTTACATGGTCAAAGAGAAGCCATTGGTCGGTTTTGGACCATCTACCTTTTATTCTAATTATAGAGCATTCACCGTCAATAGTTTCAAGACCTACGTCAGCGATAATCCAGAAAAATCAGGAATTCATAATAACTATCTGATGATAGCTGTAGAACAAGGTATTCCTGGATTGCTCATCATGCTCTGTCTCAGCTTTATACCACTGTTATTTGGAGAAAGAGTCTATCATCTCTTAGATTCCCCCGCAGACAAAGGATTATTAATAGCTGCAATGACCTGCCACTTTCTAATCAGTATTACCCTCTTTATGAATGAATTATTGGAAGCAGATAAGATTGGTCCTTTTTATTTTTTGAGCACAGCGATCATTACCTTCTATGCCATTCAAAACGAAAAATCCACTAACAAATCTCTGACCTAATTAAGGGTATACCAAGTATGAGACCTTAGTGGTTATCCCCCAATCTGTCTCTATTCTCATAATTTATAGCCCTTACACAAACTATTTGTCAGGTTACGCCGTATTAGTATTGTACCCCAAAAAGAATTATCAAATTTTCTAATCTATAAAATTTGAGTTATGTACAAATCAAAATTAATTATAGGCGTATTGATCATGTTAGGTCATTTTACATCAAAAGCACAGACTGTCATCCTTATCAATGGTGAACCCACTAAGGTCATCTTAGAAGGAACAGAAATTGACACAATATTGGAGACTCAGCATCAAGTCTACATGAAAGGCTTTGACACTGAGGTGCCAAATAAAATGAAAAAATCTAGCCTCAAAAAAGTGCCTTCAGCAAGAGCTGCGACAGGTTCCCCAAGAGATATCCACTATTATATAACGGGTATCAACTTTAACAGAACAGATAAGAAAGAGACGGACATACCCGAACTAGAACTACAATTAGAGGAGTAAAAACAACATATTAGTGATAGAAAGGAGGTCATGTACTAACCATGACCTCCTTTCTTTGTATATATCTAGTGGACCACCCACCATCTGAGTCATAATTATCATCTACCTTTGTATAAGGCGATCGTTATTGGATTGTAATAAAATTGAATGGCATAATACTGCATGAAGCACATAGCACATAGTATATTTTTTGGTTGTATTCTGTTTGTCTTCTTTGGGTGTAGCTCAGAAGTCAATAAGCAGCTTGAACCAAAAGGCTCTGCATTGGGCAAGATGAATGAGATAATTGTCATTGCCGACAAGGCGTTGTGGGAGAGTGCGGTTGGTGATACATTCCAATATTATTTCGAATCAGCATATCCTATTCTACCTCAGCCTGAACCCATTTTTGACTTACGCCATTTCACAATGGAAGAACTCAATGGTCAACCACTGAGAAAAGAACTTAGGACCTATGTTATTCTATCTGACTTGTCTGACGCTGAGTCACCGACAACAAGAATGGTAAAGCGAGACCTTGGATCTGAAAAGTACAGCGCCGCCATGCAAGGCGGAGATAAATTTTCTTCTGTAGGTCGCGACAAGTGGGCCAGAGGTCAACTACTGGTTTACCTCTATGCGCCAAATCGTGCTAAGCTAGAAGAAGCTATCACTTCTAGTTTTTCAGCTATCGCAAGTCGTGTACACAGGCATGATGAAAAGCAACTGCGCTCATCAGTCTATGTGGACAGAGTAAACTCAGGACTCACTGATAAGGTGCGGGATGATTTCGGCATTGCCTTTGACGTGCCAGGTGATTTCCATGTAGCAATAGAAAACAAGGATAATAAAGTATTGTGGTTGAGAAAAATAGGTGATAAAGCCGATCAGAATATCGTCCTCCAAAAAATTAAATACAATAATCAATCGCAACTCTCTAAGGAAGGCATTATCGATATCAGAAATAAATTTGGCAGCATCTATGTCACCTCGGACGAAGAAGATGATGTGATGGTCGTGGATGAAGATAACCTTCCTGTATATGAATACAATCTCAACATGGATGGGCACTATGGCAAGGAGCTCAGAGGCATCTGGGAGATGACCAATACCTTTTCGGGCGGACCATTTACTACCTATGTCATCCTGAAAGAAGCGACCAATGAAATCCTATATGTAGATGTATTTGTGCTTGCTCCAGGCACTACAAAAAGAGATCTGATGATGCAACTTGACCATATCATCAAGTCCTCCAATATCATTGGTGTACCCAAAGGTACTCAGAGCGGAGAATAAGCGCTGACCACAGTATTTCTAAAAAAATGTCATTTCTACTAAGATTTGGAAAGGATAGACTTAAATTGGTCTAGATTCTTGATTATGAGTAGGTTCGAGATACTCAGGTCTTAGAACATTAAGTTATTACAGTACAAAACAGCAATAGAGATGGCTATAGCAAAACCATTTAATCTACAAAAGTGGATAGATGAGCACCGACAAGAACTCAAGCCACCAGTGGGTAATCGCAATCTATATAAGGATGCTGGTGACTATGTGGTTATGATCGTCGCAGGACCAAATGCTAGAAAAGATTATCACTATAATGAGACTGAAGAGTTATTCTATCAGCTAGAAGGAAATATCGTGGTCAAAATACAAGAGGATGGAAAGACGATAGACATCCCTATCAATGAAGGTGAGATGTTTCTCTTACCCGCCAAGGTCCCACACTCTCCTGTCAGATCAGAAGGCAGCATTGGGTTGGTGGTAGAGCTAAAGCGAACAGGAACTGAGACGGATGGGTTGCAATGGTATTGTGATAACTGTAACAATAAGCTGCATGAGTCTTACTTCAAACTGACCAACATAGAGAAAGATTTTCTCCCTCGATTCAAGGATTATTACGCTTCATCAAGTTTGAGGACTTGCTCTAACTGTGGTACGATCATGCCTACAGACGAGCGGTTTGTAGAGTAATGGCTCAAGATCAACCTTCTCATTCCAAAAGCATATTTTTTGCCTCTGATTTCCATCTGGGATTGGATGGCCCTAACTCTTCGTTAGATAGAGAGCAAACTATAGTTGCTTGGCTACGAAGCATCATAGACCGCACTGAAGCGCTCTATCTGCTTGGTGACTTATTTGATTATTGGTTTGAATACAAGCAAGTTGTTCCAAGAGGATATGTGAGATTCCTAGGCCAACTGGCTGCCTTCACAGACAGAGGTATTCCCCTACACATCTTTACAGGTAATCACGATGTGTGGATGTTTGACTACTTAGAAAAAGAGCTTAACGCTAACATCTACCGTGACCCAATTATTACAGAATTACAAGGTCAAAAGTTAATGCTTGGACATGGAGATGGATTAGGTCCTGGTGATCATGGATATAAATTTATTAAAGGCGTCTTTCGCAATCGGATTAATCAATGGTTGTTTGCCAGATTACATCCCAACTTTGCGATGAAGATCATGCAACTGTCTAGTAAAACTTCAAGAGA
>CAZPUF010000074.1:0-12342 GCA_964589705.1 uncultured Saprospiraceae bacterium
CAACTACAGCTATGCCTATATAAATCAACAACGTATTAAATTTATTTATTATAAGAGTTCCAAAAGTAAACCAAAATTATATCTGTAGTTTGTTTATATCATAATAATTTTGTGGGGCATGAAAGAACCAGTTAAGGCAATAGAGAGAGAAAAAGAAATGAGCTTCCTAGATCATCTCGAAGAATTGAGATGGCATCTTATCAGATCAGCTATAGCAATCATTCTATTTGCTGCAATAGCTTTTGTTGCAAAGACTTTTGTGTTTCAGAATATAATTTTAGCACCTAAGGATAAGTCTTTTATCACTTATAGACTGTTATGTGCTTTATCTGATGTCACATGCTTTGGACCTCCAGAATTCGACATATTGCCTCGAGAATTGACTGAGATGTTTTTTTCTCACCTTAAGGTCTCTATATGGCTAGGTTTCATCATTTCATTTCCATACATATTTTGGGAAATTTGGCGATTTGTAAAGCCTGGTTTGTACAAACATGAAAGAAAGGCCGCTCGCGGTATTGTTTTCGTCTGTTCATTTTTATTTCTATTAGGGGTGGCCTTTGGATATTTTGTCATCTCTCCTTTTGCTGTATCATTTTTCGCCAGTTATACCGTATCTCCAGATATCATCAGCAGCCCCTCACTTGCCTCCTATGTAAATAATATTACCATGTTTACTATACCCACAGGAATAGTATTCGAGCTACCTGTCGTCATTTACTTTTTATCGAGAATAGGCTTAGTGACACCCGAATTAATGAAAACTTACAGAAAGCATGCAATAGTTGTGATATTGGTTTTTGCAGCTATCATTACGCCACCAGATGTGATTACCCAATTCCTTATAGGCTTGCCTGTATTTATACTTTATCTATGCAGTATTCGAATTGCCAAAATTGGAAATAAGAGATACTATAAAGGCAGTAAATCCGAAAAGTAATCTTACTTACAACTCAGAACTATAAAAGGACAAATCATTTCCTCCATTGATATGCCTCCATGCTGAAAAGTATCTGTATACATTCTGTTGTAATGATTATAATTATTGGGATATAAGAAAAACTGATCTTCTAAAGCGAATATAAATTTGGAACTAATGTTGGGTTTTGGTAAGCCAACCTTATGAGGGTCACCAATAGCCAATACGTCCTTTTTATTATAATTAAGATTTTTGCCAACCTTATATCTCAGATTTGTAGTTGTTTCCCTATCTGCCAGCACTTTACTAGGACTGCTTACTCTAATGGTCCCATGGTCTGTGGTGATAAATAATTTGATATCCTTTTCCGCCAAAGCTTGTAAACTATATCTTATAGGTGAGTTCATGAACCAGGACAAGGTGAGTGACCTATAAGCTTTTTCATCCGATGCCAATTCTTTCAATACTTCCATTTCTGTTCGAGCATGTGATAGCATATCTATGAAATTATATACAATTACAGTCAAGTCATTTTTTGTCGTATTAAGTATATTGTCTTGAAGATACTTAGCATCAGCATTGTTCCTAACTTTGAAATATTCCCATTTAATTTCCCTTCTAAAGATTCGCTTTATCTGCGCTTCTAGGAGTTGCTTTTCATACTGGTTTTTGCCTCCCTTCTCGTTGTCATTGAGCCAATACTGAGGGAAGTTTTTCTGTATTTCGTGAGGAGTCATCCCAGCGAATATAGCATTACGACTGTACTGTGTAGAGGTAGGTAAACTACTGTAGAAAATCAACTCTTCCTCTACTCTATATAGTTCACTTATCACCGGTTCCAATATCATCCATTGGTCAAATCTTAGGTTATCAAAGAGCACCAACACATTTGGTTTCTCGTTGTTCATCGCAGGAAAAAGATACTTCTGTAGCAAGTTATGTGAGGCTACTGGACCTTCTTTTCTTTCTTGCCACTCGGGATATTTCTTGGTTATATGCTTACAGAAAGCTGCATTAGCTTCCTTTTTCTGCATATCCAAAATATCTCTCATTTGCTCATTATCCGATTTATCCAATTTAAGTTCCCAGTCAATTATACGTTTGTATAGATTATTCCACTCCGCGGTATTCAAACCGCTATTTATTTCCATCGCAATATTTCTGAACTCTTGTTGGTAGTCTACAGCGGTCTTTTCACTAATCAATCTTTTATTATCAATTATCTTTTTAAGGGATAAGAGTATTTGGTTTGGATTGACTGGTTTGATAAGATAATCGGCTATTTGGCTTCCTAAGGCTTGCTCCATAATGTCCTCCGCCTCATTCTTTGTTATCATTACAATCGGAACAACCTTATTGGTCTGTCTTATCTTTTCTAATGTCTCTAATCCAGTTATCCCAGGCATTGATTCGTCTAAAAAAACCACCTCAATTGTATTATCTACATCAAGAGCACCTATTGCATCGTGTCCATTGGTAACTTGAATGACCTCATACCCCTTCTTTTCGAGGAAATATAATTGAGGTCTTAATAAATCAATCTCATCATCTGCCCACAGGATTTTGACTTTTGACATTTAAAGTGTTTTGTTTTAATAAAGAATAAACGAAACGTATGAAGAACGGTATCTAGTACTTCTGTGTTAGAACTGATAGAATAATTTATTTTGAAATTTTAATAATGTGAATATCTACATAGGTGTATATATTATTGGCAATGATTACTTTTGTAAAAATCTTAAAGCATGGCATTTGATATCGAAATGATAAAAAAGCATTACGAAAGTCTGGATTCAAAAATATCCAAGATTAAAGAAGTATTGCAAAGACCCCTAACCTTAGCTGAGAAAACACTATATGCGCACCTACATGCGGATTCTCCATTAAAGCATTACTCGAGAGGAGAAGATTATGTCTTCTTCGCTCCAGATAGAGTGGCAATGCAAGATGCAACTGCTCAAATGGCTTTACTACAGTTTATGATGGCAGGTAAAAATAAAGTTGCTGTCCCATCTACTGTTCATTGTGATCACCTCATACAAGCAAAAGTAGGTGCAGACGATGATTTGAAGGTGGCCAATGATATTAACTCAGAGGTTTACAGCTTTTTAGAGTCCGTCTCAGACAAATACGGTGTTGGCTTCTGGAAGCCGGGTGCTGGTATTATACACCAAGTGGTTTTGGAAAATTATGCTTTCCCTGGAGGAATGATGATTGGGACAGATTCACATACACCAAACGCTGGCGGGCTTGGAATGATAGCAATTGGTGTTGGAGGTGCTGACGCTGTGGATGTTATGGCAGATATGGGCTGGGAATTGAAGATGCCTAAGCTGATTGGCGTTCATCTCAAAGGAAAACTTAGTGGATGGGCTACACCTAAAGATGTAATCTTGAAAGTAGCCGGAATACTAACTGCCAAAGGAGGTACCGGTGCCATTGTAGAATACTTTGGTGAAGGAGCTAAGAATATGTCTTGTACAGGTAAAGGTACAATAGGTAATATGGGCGCAGAGATTGGGGCGACTACTTCTACCTTTGGATATGATGAATCTATGTCTAGATATCTCAAAGCAACAGATAGGGCCGATATTGCTGAAATGGCTGATAAGGTTAAAAAGCACCTTAATGCTGACCCAGAATGCTATGAGAACCCTGAAAAGTATTTTGACCAAGTCATTGAGATTGATCTTAATACACTCGAACCACTATTGAATGGTCCATTCACTCCTGACTTGGCTACTCCAGTCTCGGAAATGGCAGCAGCTGCTGAAAAGAATGGTTGGCCGACTGATTTAGAATATTGCTTAATAGGATCTTGTACAAACAGTTCTTATGAAGATATCTCCAGAGCTGCTTCTATTGCCAGACAAGCAGTTGAGAAAGGAATCAAAGCACAATCACAGCTTACTGTAACACCTGGATCTGAGCAGGTTAGATTTACTATTGAGAGAGATGGATTAATAAAAGACCTTGAAGGAATGGGTGCAATGGTTTTCGCAAATGCTTGTGGACCATGTATCGGCCAATGGGCTAGATTCAAAGATCCGAAGAAAGCGCCTAAGAATAGTATAGTGCACTCATTTAATCGTAACTTCTCCAAGAGAGCAGATGGCTCTCCGAATACACATGCCTTTGTCGCTTCTCCAGAATTGGTTACGGCTATAGCACTGAGTGGCAAATTAGGATTTAATCCTTTGACTGATACTTTGAAAAATGACAAAGGAGAAGACATTAAACTTGATCCTCCTACTGGTTATGAATTACCACCAAACGGTTTTGCAGTAGAAGATGCTGGCTATAATGCGCCTGCTGAAGACGGTAGTAGCATAACAGTAGCCATAGATCCAAAATCTGACAGGATACAAGCATTGACCCCTTTCAAAGTGATTAACCCAGGTGACCTGCATGAGAATAGACTTCTTATTAAAGCTAAAGGGAAGTGCACAACAGATCATAT
The DNA here is from genome assembly GCA_964589705.1 of uncultured Saprospiraceae bacterium. Classification (GTDB taxonomy): domain Bacteria; phylum Bacteroidota; class Bacteroidia; order Chitinophagales; family Saprospiraceae; genus RFSX01. Next base: position 4,380 of record CAZPUF010000074.1, read on the forward strand.
ATCAATGGCCGGACCATGGTTGAAGTTTAGAGGTCACTTAGAAAATATCTCTAACAACTGCTTTATAGGTGCAATTAACTATTTCAATGAAGAGGCTAATAACGTTGCAAACTATACAGATAATGCAGACAAGCCAGAATTTTTACACGTTCCAGACTCTGCAAGAAAATACAGAGATGCAGGTATCGGTACTGTAGTCTTTGGTGAGGAGAATTATGGAGAAGGTTCTTCTAGAGAGCATGCAGCTATGGAGCCTAGATTTTTAGGAGTTAATGCAGTAGTTGTGAAGTCATTTGCAAGAATCCATGAAACCAATCTCAAAAAGCAGGGTATGCTAGCTTTGACTTTTGATAATGTTGCTGATTACGAAAAAGTAAGACAAGATGACAAGGTTTCAATTTTCGGGTATCAAGACATGGCGCCAGGTAAGCCGTTAATGGTACATCTTCATCATAAGGATGGAACGGATGACTTTTTCCTAGTAAACCATACATACAACCAAGCGCAGATTGAATGGGTGAGGGCTGGATCTGCATTGAATAAAATAAGAGTGGACATGGGAGTTGCATAACTAAAAATGTAGCAAAATATATCCAATAGATGAAAGCGTCTGATTAATTAAGCATTGATTAGGCGCTTTCTCACATATAACTACCTTCCCTTAGTATGAGTGCAAAAAAGATAATCAACGATCCTATATATGGACTAGTCAGTTTTCCATTTGAGGAGTTATATGTACTAATTGATAATCCCTGGTTCCAGAGACTTCGGAGAATCTCTCAAATGGGCTTATCTACTTATGTATATCCAGGCGCAAATCATTCGAGATTTAGCCATGCACTTGGAGCATTGCATCTTATGACAAGAGCAATAGAGACATTAAGATCCAAGGATATAAAAATTTCTGACGAGGAATATCTAGCAACTTGTCAAGCTATTTTGCTACACGATATTGGACATGGACCCTTTTCTCATGGACTTGAACAACTCTTGTACAATAAACATCATGAGGATATTTCGCTCGACATCATGAAACTTCTATTAGAAGAGGGCTTGCTATTACCTATGTCTATTGAGATATTTAAAGGAGCCTATCCAAGAGTCTTTCTAACTCAATTAGTCTCCAGTCAGTTGGATATGGACCGAATGGATTACTTAACAAGAGATAGTTACTACAGTGGAGTTGCTGAAGGTGTAATTGGTTACAACCGTCTAATATCGATGATGAATGTGGTAGAAAACAATTTGGTAATAGAGGAGAAAGCCATATTTTCTGTAGAGAAGTTTTTGGTCGCTCGTCACTTTATGTATTGGCAGGTATACCTTCATAAGACATCTATCAAATCAGAAAGGATGCTCAAAGAGTTTGTTTTAAGAATCAAAACACTTATTGGGAATGGAGGTCTGGCTGAAAAATTCATGACAAGGCTATCTAAATTCTTAGCTGATGTGCAAGGTGGCATAATAAATGATAATAATTATCTGGAGGCATTCGCTACTATCGATGATATTGATGTGATGGCTAGTGTCAAATTATTCGAAAACCACCCTGATATTATTTTGAGTTATCTATCCAAAAGTATACTCCATCGCCGACTATTTGCGCTTGAAATGCAAAATATGCCTTTCAAAAGTGACCAAATCCTTAATGCACGTCTTAAAGTCGCAAGGCAATTACAAATTTCAAAAGAAGTTGCATCTGGTCTCGTTTACGCAGGTAATGAATCAACCCAGGCGTATAATAACTACAAAGAAGATATAATGGTGTTAAAAAAGGATAGGAAGGTATATCCCCTATCTGAGGTCTTAAATTCTTGGATAAACGTAAAGAAGGTTACCAAATACTATTTATGTTATCCAAGAATTAATGACTAATTTTGCGAATCTATCTTGAATTAATAATAGACCTGATTCTTAGGTCTATACCGTATATTGACATTAATTATAAAATTTTTAAAATCAACCATGAAACAAGTTAGTCTAATTTTATCTTGTCTATTGATTATTGGTTCTATTCAAATGGTCGCACAGACTGCCCCTGAACCGGGTATGCCTAACGAACCTGGAAAATGCTACGCAAAATGCTTGATAGCAGACCAATATGAAACTGTGACAGAACAGATTCTTGTAAAAGAAGCCACAACTAGAGTGGAAATTGTTCCTGGATCTACTGAAACATTATCTGAGCAGGTATTGAAATCAGAAGGTTCTAATACATTATCTGTTGTTCCTGCACAGTTCGAAACTGTTACTGAACAGGTTCTTAAGTCTGAAGGATCTTCAGCGGTTACTATTTCACCAGCTACTTTCGAAACAGTCACTGAGCAAGTGCTTGCTTCTGATGGTGCAAATGACCTAAGAGTAATTCCGGCAACTTTTGAAACTGTTACTGAGCAAATACTAAAAGCTGAGGGTTCATCTTCAGTTAGTATCACACCAGCTACATTTGAAACTGTATCGGAGCAGGTTCTTGCATCAGAAGGATCTTCTGATGTTAGAATAACGTCAGCACAGTTTGAAACTGCATCCGAAGAAATTATTACCCAGGATGGTGCATCTGATCTCAGAATTTCCCCTGCACAGTTCGAAACAGCATCTGAGCAAGTGCTTAAAGCTGAGGGATCTTCTTCTGTAAGAATTAGTCCTGCACAATTTGAAACTGTGACAGAACAAGTAATATCTAATACTTGTGCCGCTGGATCAGGTGGATATAGAGGCGGAACTGCTTTAAATGTGAACTTTAATTCAGGTTCAGCAGTACTTACTGCTGCTTCTAGTTCTGAAATATCAAGAATAGCATCGACTATCGATTGTGGTTCTGGTGTTAATAGAATAGTTGGACACACTGATAGCCAAGGTTCTGAGACAGCAAACGCTACACTTTCAAGAAACAGAGCAAAAGCTGTATACAATGCACTTATTGGTGCTGGTGTTGATGCAGGTTGCTTAACATATGATGGAGCTGGCGAATCTTCTCCTATAGCTGACAACAGTACATCAGCTGGAAGAAGTACAAACAGACGAGTAGAATTAATTACTCCTTCTGTGGCTGCATCAAACGACGCTAATCAAGACCCTAACTGTATTGTTAATTACAGAGTGATTCCTGCACAGTTCGAAACTGTAACTGAGCAAGTATTGCAATCTGAAGGAACTTCTGATGTTAGAATTTCTCCAGCAACATTCGAAACTGTAACTGAGCAGATACTAAAATCTGACGGTACATCTTCGATTAGTATCTCTCCTGCATCATTCGAAGATGTTTCTGAGGAGGTATTAGTAAAAGAAGCTTATACAACTATTCAGGTTGTACCTGCAAGATTCGAAACTTCAACTGAAGAAGTTTTAGTTCAAGAAGCATACGATGTACTTAAGGCAGTGCCTGCGACTTATGAAACTGTTACTGAGCAAGTATTACAAAAAGAAGGTTATACGACTTTAAGAAAAGTACCAGCTACTTACGAAACCGTAACTGAGACTGTTTTAAAGAAAGATGGATACTCTACAATCAGAACTGTGCCAGCTACATATGAAACTGTTACTGAAGAGATCTTGAAAAAAGATGCTTATACAACTTTAAGACAGGTACCAGCAGTATATGAAACTGTAACTGAGCAGAAGCTTAAGAAGCCTGCATATACGACGTTAAGAAAAGTACCTGCAACTTACGAAACAGTATCTGAAGAAGTTCTTGTAAAAGATGCTTACACTACTCTAAGAAAAGTACCTGCTACTTACGAAACTGTAACTGAGCAAATCCTTAAGAAGGATGCTTACACTACTCTAAGATCTGTACCAGCTTCTTACGAAACTGTTACTGAAGAAGTACTTCAAAAAGATTCTTATACTACCCTAAGAGTAGTTCCAGCTTCTTACGAAACTGTTACAGAGCAAGTACTTAAGAAAGATTCTTATACTACATTAAGATCTGTACCTGCTACTTATGAAACTGTTACTGAGCAAGTACTTCAGAAAGATGCTTACTCTACAATAAGAACTATTCCAGCACAGTACGAAACGGTAACTGAGGAAATATTGGTTGCTGAAGCTACATCTAGATTGGAAAAAATACCAGCAAAGTACGAAACAGTATCTGAGCAAATAGAAACTGCACCTGCTTCAACTAAGTGGGTGAAGAAAAGAGCTGACAAAAACTGTCTTTCAGCTAACCCTGATGATTGTTTAGTATGGTGTCTACAAGAAACAGCTGCTCAATACAGAACAGTAACTAGAAAAGTTAGAGTAGGATGTGCTGAAGGATATACCGAACAAGGAGATGATTGTGTAAGAACAATTGACATCCCAGCTAAATATTCAACTAGATCTTTCAGAAAACTAGTACAAGATGCGACTACTGAAGTTGTTGATGTGCCAGCACAGTATTCTACTATTTCTTATAGAAAGCTTGTAACTCCAGCTACTACTGAATCTGTTGAAGTTCCTGCTGAATTTACAACTAGATCTTTCAGAAAACTTGTTAACCCAGCTACAACTGAAGCTGTAGAGGTGCCTGCACAATACTCTACTGTATCTTACAGAAAGCTAGTTTCTCCAGCGACAACTGAAGCTGTTGAAGTACCTGCTGAGTTCACTACAAGATCTTACAAGACACTAGTTACTCCAGCAACGACAGAAGCTGTTCAAGTACCTGCTAAGTATGAAACAAGATCTTACAGAAAATTAGTTAATCCAGCAACAACTGAAGCTGTTGAAGTACCTGCTGAGTACACTACAATTTCATACAAGAAATTAGTGACACCTGCTACTACTGAAGCTGTTCAAGTACCTGCTGAATATACAACAAGATCTTACCAGAAGCTTGCTAACCCAGCTACCACTGAGTCTGTTTCTGTTGAGCCTGAGTATTCTACAAGAACATACAGAAAACTTGTTACTCCTGCAACTACTGAAGCTGTACAAGTTGATCCTGTTTACACAACTATTTCATACAGAAAACTAGTTACTCCAGCAACTACAGAATCTGTAACTGTACCAGCTAAATATGAAACGAGAACTTTCCAAAAGCTTGTTTCTCCAGCGACTACAGAAGTTGTAGAAGTACCAGCAAAATACACAACTAGAAAGTACAAGAGACTAGCTAATCCGGCTACAGCAAATGAGACGAATGGTGAAGCTCAATATACAACTAGATCTTACGAGAAATTGGCGAATGATGCAGCTGCTGAAAACATCAGTGGTGAAGCTCAATACACTTCAATTTCAATGCAGAAATTAGCAAATGATGCAACAGTCAACCCAGTATATGGTAACCAGCAATTCACTACTATTTCTTCACAGAGATTAGTAAATGATGCGGCGGCTGAAAATATTTCAGGAGAGGCTAGTTACACTACTTATACATACCAAACTTTAGTAAGTGATGCAACTTCTGAGAACTATGTTCCAGGTGGATCATCTAACTATGTTATAAATGTAAACTTCAACTCAGGTTCTGCAGTACTTTCTGGAGGATATGATTCTGAAATCAGAAGAGCTGTTGACAAAATCAATTCACTTGGAGGTGGTACTATAGTTGGTCACACAGATAGCCAAGGTAATGATGGTGCTAACTTGACACTTTCAAGAAACAGAGCAAAAGCTGTATATGATGCGCTTATTGCTGCTGGTGCAAATGCAGGTACTTTGAATTATGAAGGAAGAGGTGAAACACAACCAACTGCTACAAATGGAACTGCAGATGGAAGAAGACAAAATAGAAGAGTTGAGCTAGTTCTAGCTGGAGGAAGTGGTGAAGGAGATGGAAGATCGTACTCTACTAGAACATTCCAGAGACTTGTCAATGATGCTAGTGCTGAGAATGTAAGTGGTGAGGCTTCTTACACTACTATTTCTATGCAGAAGCTAGTTAACGATGCAGCTGCTGAAAACGTAAGAGGTAATGACGAGTTTACGACTAGAAGCTACCAGAAGCTTGTAAATGATGCAACTACTGAAGCTGTAAGCGGTGATCCACAGTACACTACTATTTCTATGCAGAAGCTAGTTAACGATGCAGCTGCTGAAAATGTACGAGGTAATGACGAGTTCACGACTAGAAGCTACCAGAAGCTTGTAAATGATGCAACTACACAGTCTAACAGTATAGAGGCTACTTATGAAAACAGAAACTATACTAGAACTACACCTGAGACTACTCGATCTATTGAAATTCCTGCTGAATTCAAGACTATCACTAAGAGACAGCTTGTAAAAGAAGGAGGATTTACTGAATGGAGAGAAGTTGTTTGTGATGCAGATGTAACTAACTCATTGATTAACAAAGTACAGAGTTCTCTTAAAGAAAGAGGATACTATACTGGTGCTATTGATGGAATTAACGGAAGAGGTACAAAAGCTGCCTTAGTTAAATTCCAAAAAGACAATGGTCTTCCTGTCGGTCAATTAGATGTAGAAACATTAAGAGCATTAGGTGTAAGATAATTCACCAATTCTCAATAATATATAAGAGCCTTGTGGGGAAACCCGCAAGGCTTTTTTACTTTTGTTCTCAATTGTGATAGCAAATTATAATCCTTGCAATACAACTGTATTGCCTACCTAAAAGAGAACAAGTGGATAACACGATAAAAGACTTAATTGGACAAGAATTAAATAGGCAAAGAGAAGGCCTGGAATTGATTGCTTCAGAAAACTTCACAAGTGAAGCAGTTATGGAAGCAATGGGTTCTTGCCTAACAAATAAATATGCTGAAGGATATCCAGGCAAAAGGTACTATGGTGGATGTGAAGTCGTCGATAAAGTAGAGCAGTTAGCCATTGACAGATTATTGGAGCTGTTTGGTGCAGAATATGCGAACGTTCAACCGCATTCTGGTGCGCAGGCCAACGCATCCGTATTCTTATCCATTTTAAACCCTGGAGATACAATATTGGGATTTGATCTGTCCCATGGTGGTCACCTCTCGCATGGATCTCCAGTCAACTATTCTGGGAAAGTATATAATCCTGTCTTTTATGGAGTTGAAAAAGATACTGGCATCATTGACATGGATCGGGTTGAAGCCTTAGCTCAGCTTCACAAGCCAAAATTGATAATCTGTGGTGCTTCGGCCTACAGTAGAGACTGGGATTACCAAAGGTTTAGATCTATTGCTGATTCTATAGATGCCTTACTCCTAGCTGACATTGCACATCCTGCAGGATTAATATGCAAAGGACTATTGAATGATCCACTACCCTACTGCCATATTGTTACCTCGACAACCCATAAAACTTTAAGAGGTCCTAGAGGAGGCATAATCATGATGGGTAAAGATTTTGAGAATCCATGGGGAAGAACTTCAAAAAAAGGTATACCAATCAAGATGTCTTCTATTCTTAACTCTGGTGTATTTCCTGGCATGCAAGGAGGTCCTTTAGAGCATGTGATTGCTGCAAAAGCAGTTTCATTCCATGAAGCACTTTCTGATTCTTTTGGAATATATGCCAAGCAGGTGATTGCAAATGCAAAGGTAATGGCCGATGCATTTATTGAGTTGGGTTATGGTATTTCTTCTGGAGGAACAGACAATCATCTTATGCTTATCGACCTTAGATCAAAAGGAATTACTGGAAAGGAAGCGGAGAATACACTTATCAGAGCAGATATCACTGTAAACAAAAACATGGTGCCTTTTGATGACAAAAGTCCATTTGTGACTTCTGGCATTAGAATAGGGTCTGCCGCGGTAACGACAAGAGGACTTAAAGAATCTGACTGTCTGAAGATTGTAGAGTATACTCATGCTATCTTATCAGACATAAACAACGATAGGCTTATAAAAGAAGTGAAGCAAAAGGTAAATGCTATGATGGAAGAATTTCCATTGTATGCTTAGAAGAAATTATTGATTGCATTAGTTAAGTTGAGATCCTTGTATTTCTGCCTATAGTAGAGTTTTTCTTTCTAATTTCCCTTAGATACTCGCTTGCATACCAGCTATTATGTCCAGATTTATAAGGT
>CAZPUF010000075.1:0-12306 GCA_964589705.1 uncultured Saprospiraceae bacterium
TTATTATAGTTATCATATCCATAGTCAAGAAATAACTGAGTCATTTTAATTATATCCTCTGGAGGTGAAACCCCATTTTTATATCCGTAATTACTTGGCCAACAAAAATGCTCTGCAATCAAATAATAAGGATTCATTTCAGCATCCGTATTTAATCTGTCCAAGGCATTTTGCGCTTTCAAATATTCTAGAAGGCAGGTAATCATTTCTATGTAGTCTTCGACAGTCCCATCTCGATTATGACTTCTGATAGAACGATTAATACTCCACGCTGCAACATCTACATTAAAATCCTGAGGACATAAATCCATAGCCATTTTCAAGATTTTAGGATACCCAAACCAAGAAGCGCAACCAACGATGCGTTCAAAATTATTACCCTTAGGATAGCACAAAGATGAAGCAGCTTTGTGAGGATTCTGCGCCAATAAGTCCTTAATTAGATCATGATATTCATCCCTGACTATGGCACTTATGTTGGGGATGACCCCGCGTTCGAGGACCCTTACCAAAACATTTATCGACTCATTTGAATCACGATATTTATCTAGGTCTATATTATAATCCAGATATGAAGAAAATCCATACTTGATAATTTCCTGGCTTACTCCATGCGCTCTAGCTTGATGGTACAAGGTCTCTATCATTGGTGTATCACAATATGCATAGGCATATGTGTTAGCCTTTGCATCTAACAATAGATTGGCGAGTTTATAATCCCTATTTTCAATTGCGTTGCAAATAGGCACTCCCATTTCATTCTTTTCTTTGACATTGGGATTTGAATCAGGATCTGCACCACTGTCAAGGAGAATCTTACATAATTCGTAGTGCCCTAACTTACTAGCAATATTTAATGGAAACTCATAATTGTGAGTAGTTTGTTGCGCTGCTGGCCTCAAGTCTATACCCACAAGAGTGCGGTCTGACTTTACCATCTCTTTTACAACTTCAAGGTCGTTAGCTTCCAGGGCGGATTTAAATCTATCTTTAAGTGCTTGTGTCAATTTTTCTTGAGTGTAGGTAAACTAAGCTAATTATCAACAAACAATATAAAACTATAATGGACGTTAAGTCTCAAAGAAATCATTATTTATACAATCAATTTTCATGAAAATACCTACTATTCTTATCGCCGCACTTTTGATTACATTGATTAGTTGTCAAGAAAACTGCCCTGATGGCATGAGCGGTGATGATTGCGAGATTCAGACAAGAGATAGATTTATCGGCATATGGGGATCGAACGATTATAATTGCACATCCAACTCTAGAGATTCTACAATTATTGAAATCACAAGGGGGACAGAGATAGACGATATTGAATTACGATTCCTAATTGACTCTATAAATCTATTTACGGCCAAGGTTAACGAAGACGAATTCATATTTGAAGATGAAGCACTTGAAATTACTGGGTTATCAAGGGGAGAGATTTTAATCTTTACGTTTAACAATACAACCCCAGACAACAACACTAATTGTGCAGGATCTTTTAGAAAATAGAAGTTGGTCTCTGATTTGATCGACGTCAAATATCTTCGAAATATTTGAGTAATCTTTTGTGCCTCTTTTCTATGTATTTAATCATGATATTTACTTCTTGCTCAAAATCATTATCATCATAATAAATAGCATTCCCCACAGACCATAATTCAAAATTTTTCTCTGCTGCATGATTGATAGATTCACTCATTCTAACGACTCGTTGCTTTAGACCTCTTTCACTTAATACAGCACTATTATTAAGCTGTTGCCAGCGATCTTTCAGAGCTTTTGTATACCAATCACAACCCAATAGCCGATTAAATAATATGGATCGATTAATATTTAAAAATCTCTCGTCCATATTTAACTCATTATCACCATCTCGACCAAAGCTATGATCATAATCCCAAGGTGCTACTCTTATAGGAGTCTCATTGTTTGATTTGTAGAGATAAAAATTCTTCAGTATCCCATCATTATTATTTGAAACCAATAGTAATAAATGCCAATCAATTATATTCCTTAGATCAAACAGGTTAGAAAACTCACTTTTGAATATTTCATCTGAACTACTTAAAATAAATGTTCGTAAATTCTCCAGGTGACTACCCATATTTCTCTTTTCCAACTTGGGATAAGTCTGCTGGTGAAAATTGCTCGAATCTTGTGGCACAATGCCTTCATAGGAAACTGTGAACAAATGCGGTTCTTTAAATATAAATGCTGACGAATCAGATCCATTTAATTTAAGACTTGATTTGTCTAATTTCTCCATAAGTACATATAATCCACTGTACACATTATTTAGCTCAATTTCTACATATTGGCACTTAGATGAAATATTATTAGTATCCATCTCTTCAAATAATTCATAAGAAAATACGTGTCTCAAAAAAGTCTTATCGATATAATTGGCATTTAATATCCAGTCATCATCAGATGGCAAATTACCAAGTGGTACATCTTCCTTCAGATCGACTTCATAAGAGTGCTTTGGAAATGACATGGAATATCCCCCTCTACGTTCCAATCGACCATCGTAGATTTTTTGTCCTATATCTGTTGACTCAACAAGCTTTATGTCAACTTTATCATGGATTGGCACTTGTGCTTCAAGTTCGATATTCAATTTGGATATTACCATTGGAGTTGGATTATTCTCTTTTCCAGCACAGCTGAATAATATTACCAATGCAAATACCGAAATTATCTTTATTAGTTTCATCTAGGATGCGTACTTCAATTTAAGTATGTATTAAAAACCTTATCCATAAATCCATGTAATAGAACAACTAATATGATTAAAGGAAAATGTGTATCGCAGCTCAAAGCTAAGTAAGTCCTATAACCATGACACCAGTCCTAGGCGCAGATCAAAATGATTAGAAGAATTATAAATATTCTCTCTTTAGCGTTGCAAAGTCTATAGCCGATTCTTTCCACTCAGGAAAAGCTTTTAACGTTGTGGGTAATTCTTTTGGATTATCTATAAAGCGATACATGTCTTTATGCTCGTGGGTCATAAACTTTTCATCGATTGCCTTTTCTAAAAGGGTTCTCAGTTCATCATAATATCCACCCGTATTAATAATGATAATTGGCTTCAAATAACGACCTAGTCTCTTAAGCGTAAGTGCTTCGAATAATTCTTCTAACGTACCAGTCCCTCCTGGAAGTGATACTATGACATCTGCCTCCTCTAATAGTAGGTGTTTTCTTTCAGCCATCGTCTCCACTACCTGCATATCCACTACCTTCGGATGAGCCCATTCTATCTCTTTCATAAAGCCAGGTATTATACCCCTAATCTTTCCACCCCTAGCCAATACTGTATCAGCCAGGCAGCCCATGAGTCCGTTACCCCCTCCGCCAAAGATGACTCTAGCATCCATATCCACGAGAAGGTTTCCTAAGACTCTCGTAGCTTCAAAATATTTGTCTGAAACCAAAGAACTTGAAGCACAGTACACAGTTACATTCATATGCTATTAATTTTTTCGATAAAGAATTTTAGTTTAGTCTCATCCAATTTGCCATCAGTTCTTAATCCACTACATAAGTCTATACCATAAGGCTGAACTTTAGCATAAGCCTCTATGACATTATCTGCATTTATACCTCCGGCCAAGTAGACAGGTATTGAAACACGTTCTACTAAGATTCTACTGATATTCCAGTTATGTGTCTGGCCAGTGCCCCCCAATGTCTTTATAGTTGAGTTAGGATTGCCACTATCCAAAAGAAAAGCATCTACATATGGTTGCTTATGCATAGCTTCCTGTATTACTGCGTCAGACCTTACATGTAATACTTGCACCATCCTTACCGTATCAGGGAGAAGTGTTCTTAGCGTTATAAGTTCTGCAATTGGTACATTGTCCACTAATTGGATAGTCTTCGTTTGAGCAAATTTATATTCATCTAGAATTTTATCAGCTGTCACCTTGCTTGTCAAATAGAAGCTATCTATATGCTTATCTAGACTCTTTGAGATCTGTCCTATCAGCTCTAGTGATATAACCCCTGGCCCACTTGGCATAGGACCCACCAAGCCCAATGCTGCTGCACCGTAGCTAATGGCTAGTCGCGCTTCTTCTACTGAGGAAATGCAGCAGACTTTTACCCTTGGAGCCACTATAACTTTCTTATCCAGATGTTTCTATAACTGACTGGATTGCTATGATCTTGCAACTTAATTCGATCTTCAGCGTGAGCAATATTTTTAGGTATTTCTTTATTCAATGACCATTGAGCTAACGGTAACTTAAAGAACGGGTCCTTTTTCTGTGGGAGTATCGCATCTGCCACAGCGCTGCTCTTATCTTTTGCATGACAACTGTAATTCCCAAGAAGCATAGCGAGACCAGCGGCGGAACTCAGTTCACTGAATTTTCGTCTTTTCATAATATAGTTGGTTTCTCCAGTATAGATATCTATACTCTCTTGGCAAGATATTAATTTTCTAAGGTTTTACAAGTCAGTTATTCCAATTAATGATTAGATTTCGTCACAAATAGATCGGTATTATTTTATTATCACATACCTGCATCTAATGCTGAAGGACTTAGAATCTTGATTCTTATGAAATCCATTAATTGATCGTATCATTATATCAGTCAATTAATTTACTCTGGACTCACATACTTGAATATATCTAATATGAATAAACCACTCAAAGACCTAATCATCGTAGAGTTAGCTACTGTGCTTGCTGGTCCTGCTGTAGGTATGTTTTTCGCAGAATTAGGTGCCAGAGTCATCAAAATAGAAAACCCTACAACGGGTGGAGATGTCACGCGACAATGGAAACACCCTTCCGAGAATACAGAAACTAATAAATCTGCTTACTATCATTCTATTAATTGGGGAAAGGAAGTTCATTTTCTCAATGCCAAAGCACCCGATGATTATGTGCAAATATGTCATCATATCGCTCAAGCTGATATTGTCATTTCCAACTTTAGATCTTTATCAGCAAAAAAGTTGAAGCTTGATTATGCTTCATTAAAAGCAAAATTTCCTGATTTGATATATGGCAGCATCACGGCTTATGGATCAGATAATAACCAGCCTGGTTTTGATGCATTGATTCAAGCAGAGACAGGATGGATGCATCTCAATGGGTCTGCTGATGGCCCTGCGACTAAAATGCCAGTAGCCTTGATTGATGTATTAGCTGCGCATCAACTAAAAGAAGGATTGCTCATCGCACTTATACACAAACTCAAAACAGGCAAAGGCAATCATGTAACAGCGTCCCTATTTGATGCTGCCATATCTGCTCTTACCAATCAAGCCAGCAATTATCTTAATCTCGGCGTCAACCCTATGCGTAAAGGGTCATTACATCCAAACATAGCCCCATATGGAGATATCCTCAAAATGAAAGATGACGTATCTATTCTTTTGGCTATAGGAAATAACAAACAATTCGCTGACCTATGCCATCTATTAGATCTCACTGACTTAACAAAGGATCCTGATTTCGCAAGTAATACACAGCGGGTAAAAAACAGGGTTCAGCTCTTATCACGATTGCAAGCTAAATCATCAGAATGGCCGTCGGAAAAATTTTTCGAGGCCTGCAATGTGCAATCTATACCTGTTGGACGTATCAGAGACTTAAAGACTCTCTTTGCAGATAGTGCCTCACAGCATATGTTGCTCTCCCAAGAGGAAGCAGGTGGGAATCTCAGTCATCGAGTCCGAACAGCTGCTTTTCAATTTATTACAGACCAGACTTAATAAGACTTTATATATCTTTAATTGCAACTCATAATAAAGACTTTCTGAATATTGCATATTGAATTAAGAAATCACCAATCTAGACTCATGCGATTATTAATATTGACCCTCTTCATTATCACCTTACTGACAAGTAGAGTTGGGCACACCCAATCTGCAATATATTCAGCAGAGTCCATACATCATCCACTTATAGCAGATAACGGCATGGTATCCACCCAGCATCCTATTGCAACGCAGATAGGTCTTGATATACTTAAGCAAGGAGGTAATGCTGTAGATGCTGCTGTTGCAGTAGGCTTTGCACTCGCAGTCGTATTGCCAAGAGCAGGAAATCTTGGTGGTGGTGGATTCATGATAGTCCATATGGCCGACACCAAAAAAACTAAGGCAATTAATTACAGAGAGATGGCACCATTAGAATCAGACAGAGATATGTATCTGAATGACAAAGGGGAAGTAGACAATGATAAGTTTAATCAAAGTTACCACTCTATAGGTGTACCTGGCACAGTGGCAGGTTTGCTGCATGCGCTTGAGAACTATGGGACTATGGATGTCAAATCCGTCATACAACCTGCTATCCATCTTGCTACTGATGGATTTATGGTCACACATGATCTTGAACGTGTATTGACTGTGCAAGAGGATCGGCTTAGTAGATGCGAGGCAACCAAGGCTATTTTTTTTCCAAATGATAGTACACTAACCGCTGGTGACCCACTAATCCAATCTGATCTCGCTTGGAGCTTGACTCAGATTGCTGAGAAAGGATGGGATGGATTCTACAGAGGAGAACTCGCTATGAGAATCACGAGAGACATCCGCCAACATGGGGGTATTATCACTGTTGCTGATCTCAATAATTATAAGGTTACGGAAACGGATTGTGTATGGGGAGATTATCGGGAGCACAAGATAGCCTCTATGCCACCGCCTAGCTCTGGTGGTGTGCATCTGATACAGATGCTAAATATTCTTGAAGGATTTCCCATAGATTCTTTGCAACATAATTCGTCAGAGACAATACATCTTATGGTAGAAGCTATGCGATATGCTTATGCAGACAGAAGTGAGCACATGGGTGACCCTGCTTTTTGGGATGTGCCTGTAGATGGCTTGACAAGTAAAGCGTATGCCGGTAACCAACGCCAACGTATATCTGCTGACACCATCACCTCATCAACTTCTGTTAACCCTGGCCAACCAGCCGATTACGAAAGTAATGAAACCACCCACTATTCTGTAGCAGATCAATATGGGAATGTGGTATCCAATACCTACACACTCAATTTTAGTTTTGGCAGTGGATTAGTAGCAGCGGGCACAGGCATATTGTTGAATAATGAGATGGGCGATTTTTCTGCCAAGCCAGGATCTGCCAACGCCTATGGATTGATAGGAGGAGAAGCCAACGCAGTACAGCCTGGCAAGAGACCGCTAAGTTCTATGACCCCGACAATTGTCTTTAAAGACGACAAACCATATATCGTTACAGGAAGTCCAGGTGGAAGTCGAATTATTACAACAGTACTACAGATTATTATGAATGTCATAGATCATGATATGAATATCGCAGAAGCCACGCATGCTCCTCGCATACACCATCAATGGTATCCTGATAAACTGTTCTACGAAAAATATTTTAGCTCAGATACCAGAGCAGCTTTAGGTCAAAAGGGACACGTCTTGCAGCAGAGGGCAGCAATGGGGAGCACACAATCTATCTTAATAAATGGCGATCAATTCCATGGTAGTAGTGATCCACGGAGGCCGGATGGTACTGTTATGGGTTACTGATTATATCTTGACAAATTGAGTGACAATAGTTCGGTCATCTTTGTTCTTTAGTATGATGAAATAGAAGCCATAAATAAAAAAAGTCAGCCCATGATAACATAAGCTGACTTTCAATTCAATACAATTTAATTCTATCTACTTCAGAAATTCCACACTGGTCTTTATGAATTCTGACAACTCCTCTCCCTTCAACATGTTTTGATTAAGGCGAGCCAAATCATATAGATACTTAGCAAACCGCTGTTTCTTATCTGTCGCAATTTTACTCAATAGTTTGTCAGCTACTAATGGGTGATTAGTATTTATGACCACATTGTGACTGTCAGGCATATCGCCCATACCCATTCCTTGCATCATCTGCATCTCCTTCATACGTCGCATAAATTCAGGCTTGGTAATCAACACAGGATGATCTTCTGGAGATAATGGTCTCAACTCTATCTGTCCGCCTTTCATATCCCCTAGTGATTCTGTAAATAATTCTTTAACTCTTGTTTCTTCCTTCTCTGATAAGACTGAAGCTTTCTCCTCATCCTTTTGTACCAACTTGTCTACAGTATCAGAGTCTACACGTACAAAAGTGATTTTATCTTTCTTATGCTCCATATGCTGCATGAAGTGATTATCTATCACATTATCCATTAGCAACACATCATATCCATACGCCTTAGCTGATTCTATGTAAGCGTGTTGCTCTTTATCATTATTAGCATATAAGATTACGGTACGGTCATGCTTATCTGTCTGGTTGATCTTGGCCTTATCAATATACTCATCAATTAAGGTAAACTCTCCATCCGTATTTTTAACTAGACAGAATTTTCCTGCTTTATCATAGAATTTCTCATCAGATAACATTCCATACTTGACAAAGGTGCCGACATCATTCCACTTAGACTCAAAACCCTCTTTATCTTTCTTATAAAGAGACTTCAATTTGTCTGCTACTTTCTTAGTGATGTAGCTCGTAATTTTTCTTACATTACTATCACTCTGTAAGTATGATCGAGATACATTGAGTGGAATATCTGGAGAGTCAATAACCCCATGGAGAAGTAATAAGAACTCAGGTACTATTTCCTTCACATCATCAGTTACATACACTTGATTGGAATAAAGTTGAATTTTATTCTTTTGTATCTCTAATGAGTTATTGAGTTTTGGAAAATATAATATGCCCGTCAGATTGAATGGAAAGTCTATATTCAGGTGTATCCAAAACAGTGGTTCTTGGCTCATAGGATAGAGCTCCCTGTAGAAAGACTTATAATCTTCTTCTTTGAGTTTATTAGGTTTTTTCTTCCAAAGAGGCTCCGTGTTATTGACAATATTGTCTTCTACAACTTCAGTAGACTTTCTGTCCTCGCCTTCACCTTCCCATTCTGTTCTAGTTTTTGTCCCAAACCTAATTGGAAAAGGTAAGAATTTGGAATATTTGTCCAGAAGAGACTGTATCCTTCCCTTCTCCAAAAACTCTGTGCTATCATCAGAAACATGCAAAACGATATCAGTGCCTCTGAAATCTCTGTCACCTTCAGATATTGTAAACTTAGGGTCTCCCTTACAAGACCACTTTACAGCCTTTGCCGATTTCTTATAAGATTTAGTAACAACATCCACCTTATCTGCGACCATAAACGCTGAATAGAATCCCAATCCAAAATGTCCGATGATGTTGGCATCATCCTGATATTTCTTTAAAAAACTATCAGCAGAAGAGAATGCCACCTCATTGAGATATTTCTTCACTTCCGCTTCTGACATGCCTATGCCTCTGTCTCTGATGGTTAGCGTTTTTTTCTTTTCGTCCAAGATAATATCAATGGTGAGCTCACCGAGTTCACCTTTGAACTCCCCTTTGCCAGAAAGAGTCTGAATTTTTGTCGTTGCATCTACAGCATTAGAGACGAGCTCTCTGAGAAATATCTCCTGATCTGAATAAAGAAACTTCTTAATAATTGGGAAGATGTTCTCTGCTGTTACTGAAATATGTCCTTTTTCCATATTAGCTATATTCGATTATTATATGAGTATTCTATTAAAACAACCTTTCTCTTCAAATGGGATGCCATACCAATATTAGTGACAATCTGTCTGACTAGAACTGTGTTACAGTGCAAATATGGCACAAAGCCAGCTATCTATAATGGTCTACCACAGGACACCTTCATATATTGTTACTATCTTGCCTCGGTGAAGCATTTACATTGGGCACAGTTTATCAGCTTTCTAAGAGTCATATTTACCCCTTTGACCCTTGTCTATCTTACTGATTGGGAGCATAAGACCATGTTCTTGATTGGTACCATCATCATAGCTGGTCTCACAGACTTTTTTGATGGCTATGTAGCCAGGCTTGAGAAGAAGACCAGCTATCTGGGTGCCATACATGACTTTACAGCTGACAAGCTTTTCGTATTATCGGCTCTCCTTGTTTTTTCAGTAGCAGGCAAAATCCCAACTTGGGTCACCTTTATCATACTGTATCGTGAGATATTTGTCATGGGAATGCGCATTTACACCAGTTATAATCGAGTAGAGATAAAAGCTAGCCCTATAGGCAAATTCAAGACAGCTATCCTCTTTGCAGGGATGCTCGCAATGCTCATAGAGTTACCGTATTTTATGTGGATAATCTATGTAGCTGTAGCAATGACTGTCATTTCTTTTGTTGACTACTTCTTAAAGTTCAGATTGGTCGTCTTAAGAGAAGATTGATAATCTTCTTTAGCATCAAAATTCAAACACCCTAATACTAAGAATAAAAATTGTCGGCAATGACTCCCCACAGCTAGCAATTGATATAATATGTGTTTCTTTCAGTTAGTGAATAACCTTTTCAGTATCAATAGTTTTATTACTTCGGCCTAATGTTATAACAGCGTTAGACGCCTATTGCCAAATCATATAACCCAAAATCATCTCCCTACCGGATACCACATATAAGCCTATGTCTATGCCTTCCCTTAAAAGAGCACATGGCACCCATACGAATACGTTCGCGGTGTTTTAAATCATAGGGTTAGTTCAGATTCTAATGACGCATTTTGCCGCATAAAGCTGAGAACAGCTATAGGAAATTATTATTCCCTAATTTGGCCTCCCTTATATATTAAGCAATGATTCTTTCCCCCTGATCCACTTCGCCACCATTTTTTACCAATAATTTTAAAATAAGCAACGATCTAGTCGTATATATCACTTGCTGGCCAGCAAGACCAACAGCTTATAATAGTTACATGAGTTTTGAAGGAAAATTTTGATCGGATCAGTAGAATGTATGCTATATCAAGGTCCATGTGGTTAATCAACCTCTTTACCTCAAATTTGCTTGACCAAACAGTTTGATTGTTTCTTTTATGGTCATTTCTATCCCTTTAGTATCTTGTGGTGAAAATACACGATACAATTCTTAATATGCTTGCAACCAGTCATCTTGCTCATGCTTATAGCAGCCAACAACGGTTTGTATTTCCTGATATTTCCTGCAAGAGTGGCCAAACATTACTGATTCTGGGGTCTTCTGGAGTAGGCAAAACTACTTTATTGCATATCCTAGCAGGCATCTTAAAACCCAAAGAGGGTAATGTCAATATAGATAATACCAACCTGTACAATCTGAGCACTAGAGCACTAGACCAGTACAGAGGTCAACATATTGGATTGATATTCCAAAAACCTCATTTTGTGCAATCTGTAAGTGCTAGAGAAAATCTTTTGTTGGCACAAAATATGGCCAACAAAAGTCCCAACCTCAATAAAATAAGCCAATTGCTCACTGCACTCAATATAGACCATAAAGGAGAAGCAAAGACCCATCGGATGAGCCAGGGTGAGCAGCAAAGATTGTCTATCGCAAGAGCAATGGTCAATGATCCTAAACTTATACTAGCAGATGAGCCTACTTCTGCTCTCGATGATAAGAATTGTAATGAAGTGGTCCAACTAATGCGGACACAGGCTGATGCTGCAAATGCTGCACTGGTTATAGTGACCCACGACCAAAGACTCAAAGATTTATTTCCTGACCATATAGAACTGAGTTAAGATGCAGCTGATTAAACTGGCTTGGAAAAATATCATCTCCGACCCTCTTACTCTCTTTCTCAATTTAGTACTGTTGACACTGGGGATTGGTCTCATCAATTTCATCCTGTTACTCAATACACAACTGAAAGACAAATTCGAAAAGAATCTTGCTGATATAAATATGGTCGTCGGCGCCAAAGGATCGCCTTTGCAAATGATCCTCTGCAGTATGTATCATATCGACTCTCCTACTGGCAATATTACTATCAAAGAAGCAAAACCCTTTCTACGAGAAAAGCATCCCTTGATTTCGCTCTCGGCGCCCCTTTCTATGGGAGATAGTCATAAAGGCTATAGAATCATAGGTACGGATCACAAATTCTTAGAATTCTATAAGGCAGAAATTAGTGAGGGAAAATTATGGAACAATCTATACGAGGTCACTATTGGTCATGAAGTCGCTACTGCACTAAATTTGAAATTGGGCAGTACATTCAAAAGCTCTCACGGATTTATAGAAGATGTCGACTTGACTCACGACCATGGAGCGCTCCAGGTGGTAGGGATACTCAAACCTACCGGAAGTGTCATCGACCAACTCATACTGGTCAGTACAGAGTCCGTCTGGGACGTGCACGATCACGATCATGAGGGCGACCATGACGATCATGAACACGACCATGACGAACACGACCCTGATGGACATAATCATGATAATCATCAAGACCACGATGGACACGATCA
>CAZPUF010000076.1:0-11985 GCA_964589705.1 uncultured Saprospiraceae bacterium
AAACGCATTTAATATGCTGGGACAGCACGCAAAGATAGATTTATAATACAATTAATCTATATATATGATTCAATTTTATAAGAATTCTATATACTTACATGATGGCAAAATCCTCATATATCCAAGAGTGCTTAGATGCAGGGCATACTAAGGCTTTGAGAGATGATATAGTGACCTATGTAGGGCAGTCAAAATCAAAGATGCGTGAATTGATGACTTACTTCTTTCACGAGAAATGGAGGTATAACCAAAGGTCAGCATGGGCATTAGGAGAGATAGGAAGTAATAACCCACAATTAATCTACCCTCATCTCGAAAAGATGTTGGCTAATCTTGATGTTGCCTCACATAATGCAGTGATCCGCAATACCGTAAAAGTTATCTCAGAGTTAGATATTCCAAACAATTTGGAAGGAGAGATTTTTGATAGATGTATGAAGTATCTAGAAGATACAAAGGCACCTATAGCAGTCCGATGTTATTCTGTCAATATACTGGAAAATATCGCAGCGAACTATCCTGAATTACAAGAGGATTTGGTCGCTGTGCTAAAAGAGCACTTGCCTCATGGAAGTGCGGGCCTTAAGTATCGGTGCAGAAGAGCCATCAAAAGGTTTAGTAATTCTTAGTCGAGTAAAGTATATACTGCTGCAAAATGAAATAGGTTGGCCACCAAAACGAAAATGTGCCATATTGAATGGTTAAATCTTAGTTTTTTCCATCGGTAAAAAATAACACCTACTAAATACATCAAGCCACCTATGGTTACGAGTCTCAATGTATCATCTGGTGTATTGTTTACGAAGGTTTCATAATCTAAAAATATGGTACAGCCCATTAATATGTAGAAGGCTAAAGAAAAGTTTTCAAATTTTCCTGTATAGAATAGTTTGTATAAGGTACCCATGATTGCCAGTCCCCAAATAACCTTCAAAAGATCTCCTCCAGTCTCATCTTGATATAAAAAAAGCAAAAAGGGGGTATAGGTCCCTGCTATCAAAAAATATATACTAATATGGTCTATGGTCCTCAATATTGATCGGTAAGGCTTGTCCCAACAGAAGTGATATAAAGTTGATGTAGTATAAACCATCATAGAGCTTAGACCCATCAAGAGGATGGCCAATAGTTTAACATCTATTCCAGGATTTAAGACAATTAACATATAAGTCATTACGCCAACAGAGATAGGTATACCTATTCCATGAGTAAGGATATTCCAATACTCTTCTTCATTTTGTTGATGTATTGAATTAAGGTTCATTCAGTACTGATTCAAATTAACTTGAAAACTCATTTTCTAACCATGAAAGCAAATCTTTAAAGTTTTCTGAACTGATGGTGTGTTGCGAATTATACCAATAGTCACTAACCTGTATCCCCATTTCTTTAAGCTCTTTGACAGATTGTCTCATTGGCTCATGAGGTAGTACCTGGTCTTGTTTTCCATGTGAAATGAATATTCTAGATTTCGAGAGTGATGCTTGATTGGCTATATCAGATTTAACTTCTGGATACAAGTGTCCAGATAATGATACGATACCTTTTATCTTATCCGGATATTTTAGCCCGGTAGCCAACGAGAGTATGGCTCCCTGACTAAAACCACCAAGACAAACATTAGAAGCATTAACACCATATTTTTCGACTACTTCATTAACATATTGTATCACTGATTCTCTAGCTTGTGTCACATCTTGATAGTTGTAAGTCCATCCAGATTGATTTCGATGAAGTGGAAACCAACTATATCTATTTTGTCCTATGGAAATAGGTCCTCTTGGAGATAGTACAAGCCATTCAGTCCCAAAATGTTGTGCAAATGAGAATAGATCTTTTTCATTACTTCCTAACCCGTGGAGTAATATCAAAGTAGGTGTATGGGCCGTAACTCCATTAGAAGGAATCCTTTCTAATTGTGTTAGAGATGGTGATAAGTCTGGATTAGGTTGAGTCGTTTTCTGTAGGGCAACAGACTTGGAAGTCTCATGCTTACATGATGTCAATAGTGATACTCCAAAACAAATAATAAAAAGGGTTACATATGTAATGAATGTCTTTCTCATCTGATGTCAAGCTACATTATTGTTAAGTCTTTCTGATATCCAGGATTGCATTTTGTTTCTGACAATATGGAAGTCAATATCACGCGTTATCTCATGTTTAAATCCTTCAAGTTTGATAAATTCTTTATCTGTGCTCGAGCATAACTTAAAAAGTGCTTCGCTGCCTTCTAATTCAGCAAGTTTGTCATTTGTACCATGCATAATGAGTATTGATTGTTCAATCTTGTCGAATTTATTCTTGACGTTCGCCATTTGTTTGAGCAATTGATATCCTGACCTAGCATGAATTTTTCCATTATAGTTTAATGGATCATTGACGTATTTTTTGATTTCATTCTCATCTCTGGATATAGCCGTTGCATCGATATCCACAGTTTTAAGTTTGGGGAATAAGGTGCCAACAACAGAAGAAAGTTTTTGAAGTATTGGTGCGGTGTTCTTGTCAGGTTTCAAAAAAGGAGCAGAAAGAATGACTCCTCTAAGTTGAGTTAATAATGGATTTCTTTCAATTAGGTAGGATATAAGAACTAACCCTCCCATACTATGTGCCATAAGGAATAATGGAATATCTGTTCTTTTCCACTTGTCTATATATATTTCCAAGTCAGATATATGATTTTCAAACTCCAAGATATAAGATCTCGGTTCTCCATCTGATTGCCCATGGTGTCTTTGGTCAAATGAATGGAAATCGTATCCAAATTCATTGAAATACTCTGCTTCACTGTTATATCTACCTGCATGCTCACAATATCCATGGGTAAATATGATCGTAGCTTTGGGGTCTGGTACAGTCCAATGATGTGTGTGGAGTTTTAGTCCGTCTTTAGTCTCAAGATAATTTGATTTATATATCATCCGTATAATTTCGTTTCCACACCTCCGCAAATTATATGACCAATCAGCATCATGGCTTCTTGGATTCGAGGGGTCTGATCAGAAGGAATCTTGATATGAATATTTGCTTTCTTGTATATGGTTGATCTTGTTCTACCAGTGAGGGCGATGACTGATAGGTTCATTTTTACAGCAGAATTGAGCACACTTTTAATATTCTCAGATTGACCTGAAGTTGTCATCAGATATAATATGTCATTCGGCTTAGCCTTTGCTTCCAGTAATCTCGAAAAAACTTCTTTGTATCCAAAGTCGTTGGATATTGCTGTGATTGCAGCACCATTAGTGTGTAGTGCCTCTGCAGGTAGTGCTGGGCGGTTAAGCAGATATCGGCCACTTAATTCTGCTGCCAAATGTGCAGCGTCAGCAGCACTTCCTCCATTGCCACAGAAGTGTATACTCTGTCCTATTTTGAGCTGTTTGGATATGAGCTTAATTGCTTGCAGAATATCCTTTTGGATGGATGAATTGGATTGAATCTTTTCTATAAGAGAAAGATGTGCTGTAATCCTATTTGTGATGTCATTATAATTCATGCAAATCCGTCTTGTCTAATAAGTGAGTATAGAATGTTTGCCATGAAAGATCATTCTTGATGGAATTAAAATCAGATTTTAATGGTATTTCGTTATTTAGAAATTTTTCTATAGCGGAGCCTAGAGCTTTGGGGTTTGGATCTGTTACTATACCTAATTGGTGTTTTTCTATGATACTCGATAGACTACCTACTCGAGTCACAATGACATGATTTTCGAAATGCAAGGCTATAGGTACTACTCCGCTTTGAGTAGCTGTCCGATATGGAAGTACAATACATGAAGCGGAACAAAACAAACTTGGAATTTCTTCATTTGGTATGTATTCATTTCTAATAATCACTTTCTCTTCAAGGCCTAAATCTGTAATCTGTTTTCTATATTTTTCTTCGTCTTGGTAAAATTCTCCGGCGATGACAAGCTTATAATCGTGCTTATCTGAAATGTAGCTCAGCCCTTCTAATAGCACATCTAATCCTTTGTATGCTCTGACCAATCCAAAGAATACAAGATACTTGGTAGTAGGTGACCATCCCATTTTTTCCTTTGCCAAATTTTGATCTAATTTCTCACCATAGTGATCATAGATGGGGTGGAAAAGTTGAACGACAGGCTTGCTACTTATAGTTGAAGTAATCTCTTTCAACACAGAATCCGATAAGCATACTAATAGATCTGTTCGATTAGAAATGTACTTATTGAGCTGCTTATCACCAATGCGGCTTTCATGGGGTTTGAAGTTGTGGACAATCGTAATAATCTTTACAGAGGGCAATTCCTTTTTAATGCCTCTCAATATTGTGCCGAATGCAGGAGCCATAAATGGCATCCAATATTGAGTGATAACAAGTTCGGGCATTTCAGAGACTATCTGTTTAGATATTTTAATCCAATTGAGTGGATTCATACTATAGATACCTCTTTGGATGGTCAAGTTGGGCTTTGGGTCTTCTGTGGTTAGCTGAGTTTTGCCAGGAAAGAGCATGTTGGGGTACTGCTGAGAAAATGTAAAAATCTTACACTCCCAACCATTATTTTGAAATGTGGTTGCCAGATTTTCATTGAACGCTGCAATGCCACCTCTGTACGGGTAGGCTGGTCCAATAAATATTATTTTTCTTGGCATCCTTTATATCTTTTCGGAGATGGCGTATTTATTTCTATTAGGGCTGTTTCGAGAAATCATCTCCGCTAAAAATCCTGCTATAAATAATTGTATACCTATAATCATAAGCAGCATACCTAAAAAGAACATAGGTCTACTGGCTATACCAATAACGTTATAAATTAACTTCTGTATAGTCAATGTGGTAAGTAGAATTGTACCAATCAGCGTAAATAAAAGACCAACACTACCAAAGAAATGCATAGGACGCTTTCCAAATCTGCTCATAAAGGATATAGACATTAAGTCCAACAAGCCACGACTAAATCGATTTAATCCAAATTTTGTAACCCCATATTTTCGTGCTTGATGTCTAACTACTTTTTCTCCTATCTTATTAAACCCTTCTGCTTTGGCGATAACAGGAATATATCGATGCATTTCCCCATATACTTCAATGCTTTTAATGACCTCCTTGTGATATGCCTTAAGTCCACAGTTCATGTCATTTAACTTAATACCAGACATTTTTCTTGTGGCCCAATTGTATAATTTAGTAGGTATTGTTTTTGTGATTGGATCATGACGATTTTTTTTCCAACCAGATACAATATCATACCCCTCGTTGACTATCATATTGTATAATTCTGGAATCTCCTCCGGACTATCCTGCAGGTCAGCGTCCATAGTAATGACTACATCACCTTGTGCTTCTTCAAATCCTATATTCAGTGCGGCGGATTTTCCATAGTTTCTCCTTAATCGGATGCCAACAATCCTATCATTTGTTGATTTTAGATCTGATAACACCGACCAAGATTTGTCTGTACTACCATCATCCACCATTATCACTTCATAAGAATAAAGATTACCAATAGAATCATCTATCCATTTCACTAATTCTGGTAAGGAATCCTCTTCGTTGTATAGGGGTATAACTACTGATACTTGCATTTAATATATCTGCCGATTTACTTGTTTACAATGTACCTTTCCTCTTTTTGGGTTGGGTTCTCAGGATTATTAGGCCTTGTTTTTTTGAGAATAAGTCCAAACAAGGCACTCAATAATGCAATAGGTGCAACCATTCGGATTAACAAACTCTTTATTGTATTGGAAGCACTAAAGGGGTTGGTATTTTCTATTTTATCTATTTCTTCGTCAAACTGTGCTTCAAATTCGTCCCCTCCAATGCCAGCTAAAAGATCTCTTGCCTGTTCTGCTGCTTCCAAGGCTAATTCTTTTTGCATGTCTATTAATTCTGGATCTATGAAATTCATCAATACATACTCGAAAGGGGTGCATATAATTACACCAATAGCTCCAGCGGCAAACATGTTTTTGAATATATGTCCGAATGTGATATACCCTCCATTAGCATTTCTGGCTTCTATTCCAGACTTGACAATTAGTAGAATGAAAATGATGAGTAACATGGATTTGGAACTTAGAAACATTGACTTATTGGCTAAGTACAATACATAGTTGGAAATTATCATTGCAATCCCTAAGAAGATACCATTAAAGTAGGAAGATTTGTACATGTCAAAAATCTGACTGTTAAGTTGTAAGTAAATACAATAACGCGTAAATATAACATTACTATACAAAGAAAAGTATGGCGTACCTTTACGTCAATATATTATAAAAACTGATTCTCTATGAAGAAATTTATATTCTTGCTCATAACGCTTTTATTCTTTCTATTTATAGTGTCTTGTGTTACAGATACGAAGAAGAAAGAAGAAAAAGCTAATCATACAAGCATAACCCCTAAGCAACCTGCAACTTCAGCACTTGCACAACGACTTTATGCAAATTTTCACAGCAATCCAGTCACTCAAGCTCAAAAGGATGAGAATACCTTGATTGAATACGCCGTAGAGAAAAACCTTGATGTTCAAAAAACCAATTCAGGTCTTTATTATATCATACACAAGGAGGGGAAAGGTCCAATGTACATCCATAATCAACCTGTAACTGCTCACTATTCAGGATATTTTGTGGACGGGAAAGTTTTTGATGCCAGTTATAATAGAGGAAAACCGTTGTCTTTTAATGTAGGTATGATGATACCTGGTTGGAACGAAGCGTTGAAGTTTATGAATGCTGGAACTAAAGCACAGTTGCTTATTCCATCGCATCTTGCCTATGGTCCAAGCGGATTTAGAGGATTTGTCGAACCTAACACCCCACTTGTTTTTGATATTGAAACGCTTCCTCTTGGATCTAATTAATACATTAGATATGAAACTACTATACACAATATTGATTTGCTTATTAATTGTTGCTTGTCGTCAAGAGCCTGTCGTCCCCTCTCACCCGGATAGCAAAGCTGTCCAGCAAAAAACGGATCAACCTGTAATTTCAAAGGTAAAGATCAGAGCAGATAGCCTCAGGGAATTATATATGAAAACATATGAAGAGTTTCCTGCGACCCAAGCTCAAAGGGATAATAATGCTATAGTAGATTTTGCCATCGCTAACACAATGGAACTTGATCTCCAGGAGTCTGGGCTATATCATAAGATATATAGTTTTGGAAGGGGGGATTCTATCAAGCTTGGAGATGCGATTAGAATTCAATACACTGGGTATTTTTTGGATGGTAAAGTATTAGAAAGTACCCTTAATTCAGGAGGGCCTTCATCTATATCTGTGGGTACAACTATCAAGGGATGGACCGAAGTATTGCTTAAAATGAGAATGGGAGATAAAGCCAAAGTTGTCATCCCATCTCACCTCGCGTATGGCAAAATGGGCAATCGAGAAAAGATACTTCCCAATACATGTTTGTTCTTTGATATAGAAATAATGGGCTACGTTAGAGACAAAATGAAAGAACCTGTCCCTGTACCAGGTCAAGTTTGGGAAAAATAAGTACTAGCCCAGAACCTTAATTAATTTATCAGCTAGTTCAGTGCCTATGTTTTCCTGAGCCTCGTTGGTCGAAGCACCTATATGAGGCGTACAAGATACATTGGGATGCTGAATCAGCTCTGCAAGTGGTGTAGGTTCATTTTCATAGACATCAAGTCCAGCAGCTGCAACCTTGTCCGAGTTGAGTGCTCCTAATAATGCAGCTTCGTCAACAGTGCCACCTCTTGAAGCGTTAATGAGTACTACGCCATCTTTCATTCTTGCAAATTCAGAATTAGATAAGACAGGGGCACCTGTAAAAGGTATGTGCAATGAAATAATATCTGCCTGTCCCAACATAGTCTCCATGTTCACGATTTCTATCGGCACAGTGATGCTCTGGTTACCTATAGACATGTTCACTTCTGGATTGTTAGCTAAAGGATCTACTCCCAAAACTTTCATCCCCATAGCCAGAGCAATTTGAGCGGATTCTCGTCCAATTCTACCCATGCCTATTATACCTATAGTCTTTCCTTTGAGCTCAAAGCCTTTCGAATATGACTTCTTAAGCGCCTTGAATTCTTCTCTTCCATCCTTTGGCATATGACGGTTGGACTTATATACAAATCGTGCAGTGCTGAGAAGATGTGCAAAAGCCAACTCAGCCACTGATCTTGATGATGCAGCTGGTGTATTAAGTACTGCTATTCCTTTTGATTTAGCATGGTCCACATCTATATTGTCAAGTCCTACACCTCCACGGCCAATTGCTTTTAAATTAGGGCAGGCATCTATGAGATCAGTTCTGACTTTAGTGGCACTTCTTACGCAAATGGCATCATAGGCTGGCAGTTTCTCCATTAATTCAGCCTGTGGAATTTTAATATTGTCTATTTCGTGGCCTGCTGCTTCGAGTTTAGCAAGTCCAGAAGCATGAATGCCATCGTTGATTAGAATCTTAGCCATATCTAATGTCTGTTTCTCTTAATAAAGTGCACAAAGGAAAGGGTTTTGAATTATTTGGAAGTAAATAGAGGTGTTAATTTCAAGATAGTAAGTGCTTTTTGATGGTCTGGATTGTATATGTTGGCAATACAAATAATAAAAATTTGTAATATGTTTTTTAATAATTAACTTTGTTCCTAATATAATTTCGGGTGCAGATGCATCGTTTAAACATCCAACTTTAAAATATACTTATGATCTATTTAGGTTTTTTCCTTCAGGCTGCTGATGAAGAGGCTGGTTTGACTGCAAAGAATGTTATAGATATTCTTACACAAGGAGGACCTTTAGGAATAGCTATCAACGTCATTCTTTTGGTATTATCTATCATAGCACTTTATCTATTTTTTGAAAGGTATTTCACAATTAAGAAGGCTACCCAGATTGATGATAGTTTTATGAGTAATATCAGAGCTGCAGTAACATCTGGTAATATTGCTGGGGCTAAAGCGATGTTAGCAGGCGTAAATTCTCCTTATGCAAGAATGGTAGAAAAGGGGATAGCGCGAATAGGCAAGCCACTTAGAGATATTGATGCTGCAATAGAAAATGTAGGTAACCTTGAGATATTTAAACTAGAGAAGAACCTATCCTCTTTGGCCAGTATATCTGGAGCTGCCCCAATGATTGGATTCTTTGGAACTGTTACTGGTATGATACTCGCATTTTACAAAATGGCGAGTGAGCAAAACGTAACACCGGATGTATTAGCAGGTGGTATCTATACAGCCTTAATAACAACTGCATTTGGACTTTTTATAGGTATAGTCTCTTTTGTTGGGTATAACTACCTAGTTTCTCAGGTAGATAAAGCCATCAATAAGATGGAAATGACAGCCACAGAATTTATGGATTTATTACAAGAGCCTTCAGCCTAGTAAGACCAGTAAATAGAGTCCGAATATGAAAAAGAGATCAAAAGTCAGTGCAGAATTCAGTATGTCTTCCCTAACAGACATCATCTTTTTGCTATTGATTTTCTTTATGCTGACTTCTTCGATGGTCCAAATTAATATTCCTCTTCCAGAATCAAGTAGTACAACTGTAGCTCCAAGTGACTTGATAGTAATGCTAACTAAAGATGGAAACCTGTCATTTAATGGTAAGAAAACGACTAAGTCCAACCTCAGGTCTCAGATTAAATCAACGTTGTCCGGCATGAGTAATAAAGATAATGCTGACTTGGCAATTGTAGCTGAGGCTGGTGTCACTTGGGATAAAATGTATGAAATGATGGTCTTGGCTAATTCTCTTGGAATTGATGCCCATATAGCTACTCAACCACCTAAATAGTTTGTCTCATGGGAATGAAAAAAAGAACAAAAGTTAGTGCAGAATTTAGCATGTCTTCTTTGACAGACATTATTTTTCTTTTACTTATATTTTTCATGTTGACCTCTTCTATGGTTGTGCCAAATGGATTAAATCTCAGACTACCAGGGCAAGCCACTGCAAAGAATCCTAACCAGCCTAAGTATCCACCTCTACAGGTTGAAATAAATAAAAATGGTACATATACTCTGGACGGTTCATCAGCCAGCTTGAGCGGGATTGAAAAGAAAGTCAGAGAGCGCAAACGACAAACAGATAAAGTTTCCGTTGTAATCATGCCACGCAAAGGAGTATCCAATATACCTGTAATTGCAATCTATGATATGGCATATAGGTACAAAATAGATGCAGTTACAGCAGACCCTAAATAGGCTAACTTCCTTATAATCAACTAGTTCTTACTTCTTAGGCATTCCGTTTCTTTATATGTAAAGACTAATCTTACTTTGGTTCGATTATTGTACACTGATTATCAGTATTTTAAATATACCTGATAATGATAATAAGTCTATAAGGCATCATCGCCTTTTCTTAACGTCTTTTTCAGGTATGCGAATGATAATTAGGGTCTTCTGAAGACCATCCAAAGCAAACCTGAATATGGCAAATTCTGTCAGAATTGAAGAACAACGACAAAAGAAAGATAGTCTGTCTATTAGTATTGTCGTACACGTATTATTACTCCTCTTATTACTTATTCCAATAATTAGTGCTGTACAAGCAAAGCCGGATCCACCTCAGTTTCAAGGTATTAAAGTAGCACTTGGTAATGTAAATGCCGAACGCAAGACCCAAACAAAAGCAGCACCAGCTTCCTCTTCATCTGAAGTTGTCCAGAAATCTAAACCTCAAAAGACCCCTGCAAAAAAGAAAGTATCTTCTAAACCAGCAAAAGCAATTCCAATCAAAGTGGTATCTAAAACGGTAACTCAAAAGGAAAGTCCAGTTGTAGCTGTCAAAGAGAAAGTTGAAGCACCCTCTAAAGAAGACCTACAAAAAGAACAGCAAGAAAAAGAAGCACAAGCCAAGGCGGAAGCAGAAGCCAAGGCTAAAGCAGAAGCAGCAAGACTTAAAGCTGAAAAGGCAGCTCAAAAGGCAGCTCAAAAAGCATCAGCAAAAAATAAGTTTAATAGTCTTATGACTAGTGCGAATGGCGATGGTGAACCATCAAAAGGCACACCTGATGGGGAGCCTGATGCAATAGCCCTAGAAGGAATTACATCGGGTACAGGAAAAGCAGGGAATGGGCTAGGAGATAGAGCAGTATTATTTGCGCCAAAGATTTCTGATAACACCCAGCGTACAGGAAAAGTAGTGGTTAATATCTGTGTAAATGATCAGGGAAAAGTTGTAAAATCAACATTTACTCAGAAAGGCTCTACTACTACCGATAGCCATTTAATAGAATTAGCTATAAGAAGCGCCAAAAAGTATGTCTTCACTGAAAGTAAACTATCTGAGCAGTGTGGGGATATAACCATCGATTTTAAATTACGTTAACGACAGTTAAGATTCATAAAGCAGCTTCTAAAGTAATTAGAACAAAAAAGAAAGGCTCCATATAATGGAGCCTTTCTTTGTTATCTTATTCTAACAACTGTAATTATTCTCCTGATGATTGGAAATCACCAAAGTTTTTGGTCTTGTAAGCATTAGTACTTGTGTACTTAAGTTGAGGGATTAACCTATCTGGTGTTTGGTACCCAGGAGTTAGCATAACTCTCTGAAAACTTTCATCTAGTAAAACAAATGATGGATAGCTCATTCTACCATCGACTAGTGCAAAAGCTAATTGATGCGCACCCCTCCGGCCTGTATTTACATAGCTAAAAACAGCATCATTAAAGGTGATATCTTCCTTCATTTCTGCATCGAATTTGACCGCATAGAATGAATTGTTCATTTCTTCTACAACACTGGGGTCTTTAAAGGTAGTGGCATCCATTTTCTTACAATACCCACACCAATCTGTATATATGTCTACAAAAATCTTTTTTGGCTTGATTTTATTGGCTGCAATTGCTTCGTCCCAAGACATCCAATTTATTTTTTCAGTGGCTTGAGTGCCTGATTCTAGAATTTTTGCTTGTGCATTAAGTCCCAATGTGGCGACTACCATTAGAACTGATATTAGATATTTCATACTTGAATTTGTGCTTAAGTAATTTTAACTGTATAAAGA
>CAZPUF010000077.1:0-11939 GCA_964589705.1 uncultured Saprospiraceae bacterium
GAACGAACCAGTCCAATCGATTATGACCACAAATCCAATCACGGTCTCTCCCAATTACTCATTGTATGCTGTTAGACAACTATTTATGACAAATAGAATCCATCACATACCTGTAGTGGATTCTGAAAATCATCTAATAGGTCTGTTGACAACATATGATTTATGGAAGAATGAAATCGCTCCTGACGATTATCATCGTGTCAAGGTACATGATGTGATGACAACTCGCCTAGCCAAAATTTCGGCTAATGATAAGGTTGGTACGGCAGCTGAGATTTTTCTAGATAATAGATTCCATGCATTACCTGTCATAGATGATGAGAACAGACTCTTAGGTATTATTACTTCTCATGATGTCTTGAAGTATGAATTTCTTAAAGCCTATCCTAAGCCAATACTATTTAGAGATATTCTGTTGCAAAAACGGATGAATAGGGTTTCTGCCTAATTCCTCTTAATACAGTTAATTAGTTTCCACTCTATTTCAAAAGGAGTGGAAACTATTACTTTTTTATTTCTTGTGATATTACTTATAGGACCAGAGTTACACTGAATATCTAGATGGATCCACTTCAATTTTTTCCAACTTAGTTATTGATCAATATTTGTTCTATAAAGATTCCATTAGTTAGTGCATGCAAAATGGCGCCTATCAAACCAATGAGAAACAATATTACGGATACCCATATGATTTTCTGTTTTATTGAAATCGATTTGCCCAAAGCATATAAATCTTGAATCATTTCATTGTAGGTGTTATTACCACTTGACATGATTCTATCCATTTCAGTTTTGTATTCAGTAAAGGAGAGTTTGGAAAAGCTACCTGCATACAAAGTGCCACGATAATTATTTTCTTTATTCTTCATGTATCTGTGCGGTAGCATAGCTAATAATGCAAATACCATTGACCCCATACCAAAGTTCAGTAATAACTTAGATCCAAACTGTATCACTGCTCGCGTCTCGGATGGCGCCATATACATGACACCCATTAGTAGTGTGATAATTATTGAATTAATGGTCAGGATTATACTTGCCTTATTATCCACCATCCTAATTAGATTATAGTGGTTTCTTAATACAGTCCGAAACATAGTCTGCACAGCCTTGCTGTCAAAATAGTCTAGCTTCTTTAATTCTTTCTTTGCCTTGCTATTCAGTTGATCCATTTTCCTGTGTCTGGTTAATCTGATTGATAAATAAACTACTCTGTAATCTGTTGTAGGAGTCAGCTATAACTGGGAGGTAGTAGCTGTAAGGCCTAAAATGAATTTAGTAAATATATGTCAGAAACAACCCAGTTATCTTGAGAAGACCATTGCAAGAGCCCTTGTTTTAAGGGGATCTAAAGAACTTACCTAGGGTTTCTGCCTACCTATATAAGGGTATTAACCTAAAAGTAAAAAAGGGTGAAATCACTCTTTTTGCTGGCTAGGGTTTTCTCCAACTTGCAATTATAATTGTGCTTAGCTAATATTTTAAAACTTGTCTATGAGTAAGATGTGTTTTATTCCAATACTAATCTTTGCAATAGTTCTGGTGGATGGCTTTTTTTCTTCTGGAGAATTGACAACGATGAATGGAAAACTAACCTACGAGAAGGGTAATGGCATTTTTTTGATAACTGAGGGTAATCACAAAAAGGTAAGCTTATCATTTGTATATGATAGTGAGAATAAGTTAGTTATCGATGACTTTGAGCAGGTATCAGTTACAGGACGTTATTACAAAAACTTAAATGCACTGAGAGTTGAAGAAATAAATGGAACCTGAATTGCCTTTTATGTGTTATATACAGTAGATAATTGAGATTGAGTACTTATAATATTAAATGGAGGTCCTAGTCAGGTCTCCATTTTTTTTATCATTAAGTGTTTGCAACGATAAAAAAAGCGGGTGACCAAGTAGGTCACCCGCTTTTTTATATGTTTTAGTTGTTTAATTATTTTATCACAGACAATTTGGACAATTGGATATTACTTCCGTTTCTCAATTGTACAATATAGAGACCTGGAGTGAAATTGTTAGTCTCTACACTTGTAGACCCAACAAATGCTTCTCTGTGCACTATTTGCCCATTAGGAGCTAACATCTCCAAAGTCCACTCTTCATTTGAATCTGATTTTTCAAGCACTTGAAAAGCAGAGTTAGTCGGATTAGGGAATATCTCGAAATACCTGTTTTCGTTTGTGATATCTGAAGTAGATGTTGGCGCATCTGCACTTGTGTTGATAAGGAATAAAGTCTTGTCTATCCAACCACCTTCTCCATCTATTACTGTAAAGGTAAATTCATCAGAAATAGCATCTGATCCATCATGGCGAAATGCAATTCTATTTGCATTGATATCCGCCTGAGTAAATTGATCACCCATGCCTAATCTGTTTCTATCAAATTCTACAAATCCATTACTAGGCAAATCCACGATAGTAAATATCAATTCACCTGCTGAGTTATTATCATCTTCTATAAGTAAATCAGCAGTTCTGATAGTATTAGCTGATCCCTGTCTAACCTCTAGCACTTCATTGTTAACGATGAATGGATTATCCACTACACCATCAGAGCATAACTCCATTTCGAAAACCGTTAGGCTACCTCCAATTCCTGCATTGATATCTTCTATTTCTAATAACCAATCTCCGGCGATAGGTTCTCCTGCGAATGTGGTAAAAGGATCTATTGGTTGCATTCTTCTGCCATTGACATTTGGACAACCATTAATAAGAGCAGCTCCATCATCGAAACCAGCATCGAATTCACTTACATTAAGGCAACTCCCTCCACTAAAAACAGCAATTCTAGTCCCAGAAGGACTTACAAGGAAGGCATTGATATCAAACATTCTATTATGTCTTCCTGCCACATTTGTAATGTTCAGATCAGTAACATTTCCACTTCCATTTACAAAGATGTTGGAACTCACAGTTGAAGGTCCTCCAGACGAAATAGTTATAGGTACATCAGAAGCAACAAAGTCAGTACAGCTGAGTGATGGTGTCGCCAGAGTGAAAATTTCAGAACTTACTTCTCCTAAGCAAGAATTATAAGCTACAACCCTCCAATAATATACAGTACTGTTATCTAAGGAAGTCAGTGCATCTGAAGTAGTTTCTAAACCTACTTCATCAGAAATTAGTATCACATCGTCATCGAAAGATGGATTTGTGGCAAACTCTAGTCTGTAACCAGTTGCATTTACACTTCCATTCCATACGAATTGTGGTAGGGCCAAGATGCCTGAGCTTCCACTAGTTGGAGATACAATTTCAAAATCCTCCATATTTGTTCCAGTAGCCAAAACAGAAACATTAAATAAAAGCGTATCCGCATCTGGACCTGTCGCTCTAATAACGACATCATATAGTCCTGAATTTTGAACATCTTCCATATCAATCGTCAATTCTGTACTGCCTTCTGCTGGAATAGGATTTTGAGAAAATATAGCTTCAGCACCTGCAGGTAATCCAGATATTACTTCTAACGTAACCTCCTCACCATATTGTAAAAATGGCGTAGAGTTGATCGTAGTAGATACACTCTCAGGTAAGCAGATGTCAAATGATTTTGATTGCGACTCAACAAAGAAGCCTGGCACTGTAGG
Source organism: uncultured Saprospiraceae bacterium (assembly GCA_964589705.1). Lineage (GTDB taxonomy): Bacteria > Bacteroidota > Bacteroidia > Chitinophagales > Saprospiraceae > RFSX01. Next base: position 3,608 of record CAZPUF010000077.1, read on the forward strand.
TTCATTTACTCTAACATCCCCTCTAGCGATATTAAAGAAAATATTATCATTCGCTTTTACTTTTACTTTCCCGTTGCCGGTTCTTACATTAGGAATATTTATCAATTCAGAACCATCATTTGGCGTTCTTTCTTTTAGAATTATTGGGAATGTTTCCGCGCCGTCTGTTGAAAAATAGATGTCTACAAATTGAGCATTTATTATATCATTATCAGTATTGGCAACATCCCACTCAACCATCATTGTTTGCCCTGGAGCAGTATCAGTGAAGCTACCAGGCTCAGTTACTGTAAATGGTCCAGCAGACTCATTTGAGTTGAATGTGATTGTAGCCCAATCTAAACCACCTGCTATCGGATTATTATCTCTTACTACCAGATTGAAATTAAATTCTCTGGTTCTGGTAGGCAGTCTTTCTTCAGGCCAATCTGTTCCATTTAGCACATTAAAGAGTCTAGGGAAAATCCTGGTTTTTTCAGGACCAGGCCTAAATACTCTAAACATTGGACCATCATTAGCCTGTACCCCTACATCTTTAGGAAAGCCTGTATCTATTTGCTCCCAAGAGAAAGTTAATTGGTCGCCATCAGCATCTGTAGCATCACCAATTAATTCGAATGGTGTACTAATTGGAATATTGAATCCACTAGGCTGATCTATTATAACCTCTGGAAAGTTATTGTCTGATAACTCTCTTTCACCGCAGGTAGCACCATTTCCATTGGTTACAAATTGTCTCATTTGATTGATACTACATACGTGGAAACTAATGATGTCTCCACCGGTAATATTATCAGGTCCACATAATCCTTGGTAAGAAAGAATGGTATTTCCTGAGCCTGGTTCGCATGAACTCGCAAAAGCAAATTGATCATTAAGATCTCTGCACTGGTTCCAAGTATGGCCTGCTGCAAATTGGTGTCCTAGCTCATGTGCCGTCACAGTAACAAAGAAAAATTCAATATTTGCATTACCAACACAACTTACTCCAGCTGCTTTGTTCTGACCACAAATAGAACCACCGAATGCAACACCACCTACGTCTGTACATCTAGTTGTAAGTACATGTCCAACATCATAGGCGTTTGCACCAACTCTAGAATTGATGATAGTAGTGTTCTGGCCAAGTATAGTACCTCCAACATTTGGACTGGTGTACGGCTCATTACTGTTGAAGAATATAAGTTGATCGTTATTATCTATTAACTCAAACTTTATAGCCATCTCCGTCTCCATCAGTAGGTTAAGTCTGGTTAGTCCTGTATTCATTTTAGATAGGACAGCATCCACAGTACCTCCTTGTTGAGAACCCCAAGCTCCAGTACAAGCCATAGCAAGTCGGTAGGTAATTTTCTCTACGGGTACGTTAGGAGATCTCTGAGTGTGTTGTCTTGGCCCAAGTTTCCTCTTTAGGCCTTCCGTCTCTAATCTATTATTAAAATCTTCTACAGCACAAGTACCATCAACGCCTTCAAGATTAGGCTCGTGGTCAGCTACAAAATAGGATATGTAATAAGGTAACGAACTGTCTTCCTCAACATACTTGTCTATGTACATAGTACCATAGGGAGAATTAATAGCGCCGTGGAATCCATAATTGTCAAAGTCTACTCTTGCAATCATGCCAGGAGTCTCTACGGAAGATCCTAAGTAACTTTTGATATGTGGATACTTAGCGGCAAGAGCTGGACTAAAGCCAGGACTCTCTACAAATTCAAATTGATGCGTAGTTCCATCCGCAAGAGGTAATTCAACTATAACACCTTGTTGTTGGGTGTTTTGAATGTCCTCCATGGGGGCTTGAAGCAGCTGCTTTTTGATTGAATTAATATCTAATTGATAAGTCTCGTATGCATTTGGGACTATGGTTCTTAGATTTTGATCTACTGATAATGTTGATTCATTGACTTTTTTCCAAGGATTCTGAGCGAATACCGAAATGGAAACAAAAAGTAAAACCAAGAGTGTGGAAAATCTCATGTGTTATGTTTTTATACAAATATAAAAATGGTAACGCTTAATAAGATCTTCAGTTTAGGAATTACACGACATGAAGCCGATGTTTCTCATAAAATTTTCATAATACTTCAGAAAAATCAGAAAAATCAGAAAAAATAGAAAATACTGATTAGTTTTACGTCAGAAATACAAATTGTGGATAGAGCGAAGTTTTCAGTAGAGGCTATTGTTAGCTGTGATGAAAGAGGCCAGCTTGTTTTGCCCAAAGAAGTCAGGAAACGACTTAAAATCACTTCCGGAGAAAAAATGGCATTACTGAATGTCACCCACAGAGAGAATGAGTTTTTGCTGACATTGATAAGAGTCACGTCGCTAGAAGAATTGATTAAAAACTATATGGCACCTGTTGTCAAGGACATTATCAAATAATATAGCTGTAGATATCTACAGTATGATTTTCATTGAGATTGATATCATTTTTTGAAAGGGTGCCACAGGAGACTGTGGCCTCTTTTTTTTGTTGAAAGCCTTAGTTTGGGTTTGATGCTAAAAAATGGCTCTTAGTTGCGCACCAGCGTTGTGCACAGTTCTATTCCCTTCAGATCTCCGGGCACTATAGTTAAAGATCAAATCAAAATTCTTCCCTACACGTCTTGTGTAATTAGATTGTATTAAGATGTTCGTACCTGGAGTCAATCCCTGGAGCATTTCAAAGGTCACTGCTGGATTATTAGCACCATCCATCTTGATGAATACAAGATTGGTACTAACCTGAAGGTTAGAGGTAGAAGATTTACGCCAAGTGAGTTCCAAACTCAAATCTTGTTGTAGTGATCTCTGATGAGTCCCAGCTTCGACAGCTAAGGCATCCAAAATATTGGTATTTCTCTCAATCCTGTAACTGGTTATTAATCGTAAGTTAGTTGAAGGTCTATAGTTGATTTGAGGAACAACTCTCCAAAATTCGATATCAAAGTCCTGGATAGTAAAATTGGATCGATGATCTCTACTTCCTAAGCCCGTCTGCAAAATAAAGTCAATCGATTTTACAATATTAATTCTAGATCTTGTAAAAAATTCTTGATTGGTCCTTCTGATATTGTCAGTGACTTGCGCGGTCTGATTACCTATGGTTCTGTATGACAGTTGTATATCATAATCTGTCTGACCTCTATTAAAAAATAAGTCATTATCTATTGCAGTATTGAAGGCAATTAATCTTGGATTATCTATGTCAAGAATGATCGGCGTAAACAGACCACCAAGAGAGTCGGTCTCTGATCTCTGATCTAATCTATATCGCGTGCTCCATTGGAACTTGTTCCAAATACTTTGTTTGTTTTTGATGAATTTCTTAGGGATAATTCTTAATGATTGATTTAGAATGCTGTTGTTAGAATTAATGAATTCATTATTGAAAATGGAAATGCGCTCATAGTTAGCCTGGTCTATAAAGGTGGCTATTTCAAATTCAAATATTTGTGGAATACTATCCATGTTCGAATCTATCCAAACGTATGACCCTTCACCACGCTGTACTTCTATAAATTGAAATTCTACTTTAGGCTCTTGGCCACTATTGGATTCGTAATAAGTAGTCAGCGTAATACCTTTATTATACAGGTTGAGTCGATGCTCTACGGTCCCTAATAGAGTTTGTTTGCTTCTGTCATTATCCAAGTTGTCTACATCCTTGAAGTCTCTGTAAGTAATGTTCCATTTGAGATCAGAAGTTTGAGAAGACTTCCAAGCTCCTCCGAGTGCATAATCATTCGACACAGAAGTCCTAGTAAGTGCAGTTCTATCTTGACCTAAAATTTTATCATCTATCCTCCTTGTTATGGATGCATTGATATTAAAGGGCTTGTTGGCAGCAGAACTAACATAGCCTTTTATCAAGTCATAATTGAAACTATTGACATCCAGTGTGTCACTATCTAGTGCTTCTGCTATATTCCGTTCTTTTTCGTAGTAAGTACCTACAGACCAATTTGGAGAAAGGGCATATTCCACTGTTGCTTTAGGCCTGAGAAAGGCTGTTTTTTCATTTAAAAAATCACTGTTAGAATTGAGGAATGTAGATGTGCCATCTATAAATAAACGACCAATTCGATGTCTGCCTTTAATTGTATGTTTCAAGCCGTCATAGATGTCCCTATTGTGGAAACCAGAAAAAGCATATCCTATTTCAGAAATACCTTTACTTAAAGAAAAACCAGTACTATGTAATATTTGATCATTGGTGGTAGTCAATCTGGTTAAATTCCAATCTCTCACAAATTCAGTTGGCCTGTAGGGATTGAGCGGATTGTATGATTTCTGTCTTAATTCTATCTGCGATGATGAAGTAAGTGACCATGGAAGTGTAGCTGTAATACTATCAGTCTTAGCACCACCTAATAACCTGGTGTCTGTAACCTTTGCGAGCACTGCCAACCCTAGGTTGTCTTCATTATCTATACTAGAGAATCGATTGAGATCAAATTGACTCAGTGCTGCCTCTATATTGACAGATGTGCTGTCACCAATATCATAATTAATTCCCGCTGTAGTCAATTGTCTTCTCTCTGGAGCGACTAGTTGGACATTTGTAGAAAATGGTCCGCCAGGCTCATATCTGTACACACGACCATTAGTGCCGTTTTCGGTATCTATGACATAGTCTCCATTACCCTCTCCGACAAACGAGAATCTTGCCGACACGACATTTTCTGTTTCACCAGGTGCATGTATTAGAATGCCATTTTGTACGCGATAAGGAATCAATCCGGTAAAATCATTGCCTTCAGGCAAAAATAGACCTGATCTCTGTGCTGGCTGGTCTCCACTTTCTTCGAAAATTCTAATATCAGTGGAGTCTAGCTGAATATTACCTGTAAGGTTTTTACTATCCTGCTCATTGTACAAGTTGAGATAGGCCGTCAAATTGCCTTTTGTAAATGAGGATTCGGTTGCATACAAAGACCTGAGATAGTTTTGGCTAGCAAATTCATATTCTACTATGATCCTTGTATTCTCAGTGATTATCATATTTGGGGTAAATCGTAGCTCCGCTCTATTATAATCTATGACATAGTCAAAGTTTTCTCCTCTTTTGAGCAATCGACCATCTGCAAATACTTTTTCTGTACCTGATAGTACTTGTAAGAAGACTTCACCAGGATCACCTTCAAGTCTATAGGGACCTTGATTACCTTCCGTGATTGCTAGCTGTATTCTGTTGAATTTTCCTCTAGAGATGGCAAAGCTTCCCTTGTTGTTAGCTGTCCAACCTTTCTTAGAAGAACTAAAATTGCTGACGCTTATGCCTTGTAATTTTTTATAGTATTTCATAAAGTAACCGTCAGGTGAAGCTAATTCATAATCACCAGCTATAACGGTAGTCCTGTCTTTTTGTACCTCTATAAATACTTTATCAAACTCCTGTAATACTTGCGTATTGCCTTCCGGCTGAATTGGGATGTTATCATCAGAAATTGCTGCTCTTATAAGTAGTCCATTGCCTAAGTCTCCAGTCATTTGTAAATTAAAATCAGACATAAGTACAAGGTCCTGAGAGTTTCCAAAATTTATCCCTCTGGTAAAACTACCAGTGTACTCCAGCTTATTGGATTGGATAAATCGACGATCAAATGATTCATCCTTTGTGTAGTCATTTGCTATCTTAATGATGCTTGACTTTTTAGTGATATCCTCAGGGTCCATCAATGATTGAGAAGTGCCAAGATTATAGGGTAGCTGTCTGTACCTAAGATTTATAGAGTCTCTGGAGCTGTGCGACTTAATAGCTATGCCTTGATCTACCATCTCAAACGAGATTGGTTGATCACTGGAGAGATTGATAATCTCTATAGAGCCTGGGACTACCGTCCTATCTATTAGGATGATGGTGTCTTGGGAAAAGGAATAGATTTCTGAAATTAGAGAAGAGGTAGAATCCTGCCTGCTCTGGCTGTAAAGACTTAGATTAATGAAAATCATGCACAAGACAAAGAGACCTTTGGATATCGAAATCCTAAGAGTAGGGAAATTTGCTTGTGTATATATTGACCTATCCAAAATGTTTGCAGACTACTATCTCCTTATTAGTGTTTGTATCACAACTATAAGTTAATAACCATTCATTGTATTTATCTCCCCTTAGTTGAAAAAATGTCTTCTTGAACCCAATTCTTGGATCCTATAAGGGTGAGTAATATTATAATATGAAAAAACGGATAGTAAGAATCAATTGGAGAAGATATAACGTAATAAAGCTGCAAAAATTGGTCCTTTTTGCTTTAATTTCCAATCCAATGATATTCTCTTGAAACTGTAATTCAATATATTGCTATTAATATATATATGTTAGATTTTTGTCTGGTAATAAGCATCAAGAGCTTGAAATATCAAATGGACTTATCAGTAAATTTTCTGATTGAGCAGTACTATATTTGCAAGCTCTAAGATTTATAATACTCAACAAAAAGATACTCTTAGCCATAAGGGGTCATAGAATAAGTGAACATGACAAGAGTTGTGCTATCCTTTATTATCACTGTGTCAATGGTTGTTCTCTCCTTGGCACAGGAAAATAGAACCATTAATGGAAGTTTTAACAATCTAGATAATCCTAGGTGGGGAGCAGTAGATGCTATCCTAGAACGCGTGTCGACTGCTGCTTATAAGGATGGAATTGCCGAGATCAATAGTGATGACTTACCGCTACCTAGAGTGGTAAGTACAGCATTATTTACGCAGAATGAGGACATCCTTGAGCCTATGCAATTGAGTGGGTATGTCTGGATGTTTGGTCAGTTTTTGGAGCATGATATTTCATATGTGGAGCAGAGTCAAATTGAAGTCAGTGATATGGAGGTCTTGCCAACTGAGCCCATCTTTACAAATGGAACCAAAGTTCGATTTTCCAGAAATGTGGCGGCACCTGGTTCTGGTACTTCAACTACTAATCCAAGAAATTACCAGAATAAAGTATCCTCATTTATAGATGGATCTGGCATATATGGTAGTACATCTGAGAGAGCAGCTTGGCTAAGGACTTATGAAGGCGGTCAATTAAAAGTCTCCAAACAAACCATAAATGGACAAGATTTACTGCCATGGAACACCGTATCAGGGGAATTTAATGACATAGTAGATAACTCAGATTATGTATCTATGGAAGATGAGTCTGATAGGTTATTAAAATACTTTGTTGCTGGTGATGTCAGAGCCAACGAGAATGTATTATTGCTTTGCCTGCACACTATCTTCTTAAGAGAGCATAACAGAATATGTGAAAATCTGCAAAATGCCAACCCAGATTGGGATGATGAGACAATCTACCAAGCCGCTAGAAAACGAGTAGGTGCCTACATACAGTCGATAACTTACAATGAGTGGCTGCCATCCGTAGGTGTCAATTTACCAGAATACCGCGGCTACAATCCAACTTTGAATCCTGTCATATCTAATGAATTTTCTGCCGCCACATTTAGCTTGACACAAACGCTGGCCAATAGCAATATTCTAAGGATGGATAATGGTGGAAATGAGGTAAACGAAGGCAGTTTAGACATTAGTAATTCACTATATAACCCTTTTCAGCTGTTGACTGTAGGTGGACCTGATGCCTATCTCAAGGGCATGGGCACGCAGGTGATGCAGGATTTGGATAATAAAATGATACCTGAACTGCAAAATCATATTTTCGAAAACAACCCAGAATTGGGGAGGGACTTTGCAGCATATCACATATTTAGAGGAAGAGACAGAGGGTTGGTTGATTACAATACTATGAGGAGTGCCTTTGGTCTGCCGCCTCTAGTTGACTTTGGTGAATTAGTAGACGCAGGAGAAGTCGAAATTCTTGAATCTCTCTATGGAGATATGGGGTTAGTAGATGCTTGGGTAGGGATGATGTCCGAACCTCGTGTGTATGATAATGCTTTATTTGGAGAGTTGGTTATGGCCATCTTTAGAGATCAATTTAGAGTGCTCAGAGATGGTGATAGGTATTACTATGAGATTGACCCTGCTTTTACAAGTGAGGAATTGGACGACATAAGGAATACTACCTTACACGATATCATTGTGCGAAACACTGGTATAGACCTGATGCAAGAATCTGTCTTTGTGGCTCTGCAGCATGTGGACATTCCTAATCTTGTCATACCTGAGAATAATCTTGAAGCGATTGCTTTCCCGAACCCAATTACGCCGAATACCTTGATCAAAATACATGCACAAGAAGAGGTTATGATGACGTACTCTCTCTTAGGCATCAATGGTCAACTCATACACTCAGGAGAACAATTACTACAGGAAGGTCAAGAAAACTATTTGACCTTACCCCTAGATAATAGCTCTAATCTTGGTTATTATGAGCTGATTC
>CAZPUF010000078.1:0-7933 GCA_964589705.1 uncultured Saprospiraceae bacterium
GTGCTACAAAGAGGAATAAATTAATTCTGAATGAGATTAATTTGACTTAATTAATTAGGGTAATTTCTATTACACTATAATTAAATTAAATGGAATATAATTGGTACTTACAATTAGGTTGATTTAATTTTATTGTATTTCATCATCATAGAACTCGAAATTATTCTTGTCCCAATCTATCACTAATCCCTTAGCCAACTTCTTCGCAATTTCTGTACCATACATTAATTCAGTTAAATAAAGGCTTGCTTCGAATGATTTAGCTCCTCCTGCTGAGGTTATATATTTTCCATCCCTAACAAAGAGGACATTTTCCTTCACCTTTAGGTGTGGAAATTGTTTTCGATATTGATCTACATCGCTTGGAAAAGTTGTTGACCATACATTATCCAATATGCCTGTTTGAGCTAATACAAAAGCACCATCACAATGAGATGTAACCCAAAGGGCTGAAGAGCTAACTTCTCTCAAAAACGATATCAATGTATCGTTTTCTAAATCCGAATCCATACTGTGTTCAGCAGCAGGAACAACCAGAATGTCTATTGGTGGGACACTATCCAAATAATTATAATCTGGTTTGATTTTTAGTCCCTCAAAAGTGGTGACAAGATTGTTTGTATTCGAAATAGTAAATACGTCCATGGCTTTTATACCTTCTCGGTATTGAGTGTGTTGGAATATATCCATAGGGGCAGTTAATTCTGTATTATAAGTCCCTGGTAATAATAGAATAGCGACCTGATATCTGTCTGCAGAGTGCTTAAAGGAATAATCAGGTGTACTTTGGTCTTTAGGTTGATTGGCAAAGTTGTTACAACTGAGGAATGTTATTGTTAAAAGACCAACTAGACTGATTGCTTTAATCATAAATCTAAGTTTTGATGTTTAGGCAAAAGCTTTTGGAAATTTTGTTGCCAAATTCAATCATAAACGAAGGTAAATTTATGACAAGTGTATAATTGAAAGCTTTTAGGAGAGAAAATCTAATTCTAATATAAGTAGATTGCTTGCTGTCAGGTTATAAAAAAGCCTCGTCCAATATTATTTTCGAACGAGGCCTTTAACTGGTGGGCGATGAGAGACTCGAACTCCCGACCCCCTCGGTGTAAACGAGGTGCTCTGAACCAACTGAGCTAATCACCCAAATAAGTATGTTTGAAATTCAGCTTGAAAGCATTCTTACAAAGCGACTGCAAATATAGATGCACCAACAACGACTAGCAAATTATACTCCAAAATTATTATGCTTAATTAATTTTATGGCATGGAAGACATAAATCCTTGGAAAACAATAAGTTCTGAGAAGGTATATTCCAATCCATGGATAGATTTATACCACAACAAGGTCATTACTCCAGGAGGAAACGAAGGAATCTATGGCAAGGTGCACTTTAAAAACATTGCAGTGGGTGTCATTCCACTTGATGAAAAGGGTAATACTTATATCGTAGGCCAATATAGATATACACTAGACGAATACAGCTGGGAGATTCCAGAAGGAGGCTGCCCCACATGGCAAACCCCAATTGAGGCTATCAAACGAGAGCTAAAAGAAGAAACAGGTCTTACTGCAGCCAAATGGCAGGAGCTTATGACCATTCATACCTCAAATTCTGTATGTGATGAAGTGGCTTATCTCTTTGTCGCCAAAGACCTTAGCGCAGGGCTTGCTCACCCAGAGGATACGGAGGAATTGGTTGTGAAAAAACTCCCTTTTTCAGAACTGGTAGACATGGTGCATGACGGTAGAGTTACCGATGCCATGTCAGTCGCGGCTATCCTTAAAGTAGCTCATATGATACAGCAGGGGCAAATTTGAGGATTGATTTCTTTTAATGTTGTTCCCAGATTGAGAATCCCATTTTTCCATCCAGATATTCTGCCAGATACATCTGCTCGGTTTGACCTGGGGTAGGTATCAGTTTGGCTGATATGCCCAAGTGTGCATAGTCCATAATAGAAGTATAACCAGAGCGACTGATTATCTCTGCACTATCCATCAAGATGTTGTTAATTACTTGAGAAGAAGCCAAATTATGTATCCTCCAATTGGTTGGAAGGTCAATAGGAGGTAGTTTCTCTGTGCCTCTAACAAGGCAGAATCTGTCTTGTGAAGATTTAAAGTGTTTGAGTATTCGCTTTTCTAATCTTGTTCTGGCTGGTTCTGGACCAGATAATATAATGGCGGTATCGTAAGCGTATTTAGTTTCAGGTGTTACCTTATTCAATCTGGATAATGGTCCTATGAAATACTGGTTCCTTACTTTGGGATTATTACTGAGTTCGCCAGAAAGTGCCCTGTCCTCATTATCAGGTACCCAACAGGCATCAAAAGCATTAAGTATTCTTGTATTAAATATATCCAGTACGCTTTTGAGCCATCTATTTCGGCACTGTAAATTGAGCTGATGAGTAATAATGACACTACGGATATTACTGCACCTAAATCCAAATCGACTATCAGAGATGATGAGGGAGGGCTCATATTTCTGACACAAGGCTTTGGCTTTCTTCTTCTCTTTGACCATAGCGGTCAGTACCTTAAGCCCATTCTGAGCAAGAATACTGACTAAGGTAGATCCATTATATCTTACACCATAGGACGGAAGAGATTCACTTATTAGATGAGGAAATTCCCTTTGTAACAACTTGAGTGATTCGCCATCCCCGGCAATAATCACCTCAATATTTTTCTCAATTAATTGTCGAATAATTGGAATACATCGAGTGGCATGTCCAAGGCCCCAGTTTAATGGAGCAACAATGACAGCTTTGCAGTCGGATGGAATCTGCTCCACCATGACCTTAATTGCTATCTATTCTGATTTCATCATTAAACTTATTCAAAAACTTATATTGAGTAATCTGCAACTCATTATCAGATATAAGTTTGATCCATTTTTTATGCTCCATATACCATCTCATCTGCTTGGTGTACAACCCTTTTTTGAAATAGGTGTAGAGCAGCGGATTGACCTTCAAAGAGATTGTAGCATTGGGATAGGTTTCTACAATAAATCTCAAGTGTCTTTCTACTTCATCAGGCAGTAGTTGTGTTGGTTCTATTTTTCCTGATCCACTGCAGGAAGGACAGACTTCTGAGGTGTTAATTTTCAGTTCAGGCTTTACACGTTGTCGGGTGATTTGTGTTAAACCGAATTTACTTAGCGGCAAGATGGTGTGCTGTGCTCTATCCGGCAACATGAATTCCTTCATTTTGCTGTACAGAATATTCTTATTCTCCTTCTTACGCTGATCGATGAAGTCAATAATAATCAAGCCACCAAGGTCTCTCAAACGGAGTTGCCTGGCGATTTCTTTTGCAGCGTCCAGATTAACTTTAAGTGCTGCTGCCTCCTGGTCGCGACTTTGGGCCTTAGGTCCGCTATTTACATCAATGACATGCATGGCCTCAGTGTGCTCTATTACCAGATAAGCACCACTGGCCATAGTAGGCGTCTTGGAGAAGCTAGATTTGATCTGCTTATTGATACCAAAGTTGTCAAAGATTGGTTTTTTGCCTTTGTATTGTGATAGGATTTTAACCTGTTGAGGTGCTACATTTTGAAGGTAGGATTTAGTATCCTCATACATAGCCTTATCCTCAATAACCACTCTGTTGAAAGAGTCATTAAGTATATCTCTAATGAACCCTCTTGTTTTATCTACTTCATTCAGCACTTTAGCCGGCTTGCTGGAGCTGGCTAATCCATCCACTATCGTCTGCCATTTTCTGGAGAGGTTACTGATTTCATCGTGAAGATCAGCTACTTTTTTGCCTTCAGCCGCTGTTCTGATTATGATGCCAAAGTTTTTAGGCTTGATGCTCTCTACCAGTACTTTCAGCCTTTTTCGTTCTTCTGCCTGTACAATTTTCTTAGATACAGAGACATTGTTCTTGAATGGCGTCATGACCATAAAACGTCCTGCTAGCGTAATTTCACAGGTCAGTCGAGGTCCTTTCGTAGAGATAGGTTCTTTGAGAATCTGGACCAAGCAGGCTTGATTTTTCTTAAACACATGGTCGATCTTCCCGTTTTTATCGTTTTCTGGTTGAATTTTAAAATTTTCAAGAAGGTGTCCTGATAGTTGTTTGTCTAAAGCTTGTCTGGTGAATTTTTGCACAGATTTAATTTGTGCACCTAGGTCTGTATAGTGCAGAAAGGCATCCTTTCTTTTACCCACATCTAAAAAAGCAGCGTTCAGCCCTGGTCTCAAAGTCTTGATATATGCGAGAAATACATCACCGACTGAGTAATCGTTATCGCCTTTCTGAGTATGAAGTTCGACGAGTTTACGATTTTCTAACAGGGCTATTTCTACTTCAGTGGGAGTTGATTTTACAAATAACTCCTTATCCAAAGTGATTATATTTTAATGAATTCAGGCTCTGTAGGGAAATAATCTGATAGGGAATCACAGAATGTGAAATTCAAAGTGATTTGGAAACTTGGGAATGTACTTGCTTCCTCAGATGACCTGATGTTCTGTTTTTAAAAAATGAAGAAGAATTATGGATTGGCTCATTCTATGCCATTTCTAGCATCAAATGAGCCAAATCATTTTATTTATTCTTCTTCTTATGTCTGTTTTTTCTAAGTCTCTTTTTTCTCTTATGAGTTGAGATCTTATGTCTTTTTCTTTTTTTACCGCAAGGCATATAGTTCTTATTTTTTTAAGTTATCACACTGTGTTTGGTATTCGACAGAAGCGGCTGTATTGCCTTTTTGTCGAAGGACTTCTGCTAGCAAGCAATAGCCATTTGCAAAAGATGGGCGAAGTTCGATAACTTTTTCCAATCTTTCAACCGCTTTGTCATATTGACCTGTCTGTAAGGACAAGCGAGCTAGTTGCATAATCACTGAAACGTTTTCCGGATGATTTTCGTTCAACTCTCTAAGCATTAGGATGCCTTTCATGGGATTTTCTTCTAATGGCGCTTCCACATAGGTCAGCGCTAAATTGATTTCATTGTCAATATCAGGTTGGATAGACAATGATTTTTCAAAGGAAACCCTGCTTTTTTCTATCGCATATTGTTTTTCATTGCTATCAGTAGTTCTCTGCGCAGCAATAGAAAAGGTAGTACCCGCAATCCCCCATGAGGATGCATCATTTGTTTCTGTTGCTATTTTTTCGGCAAAATATCCTGATATTAACGGAAACGATTCTCCATACCAGACAGAAGCTAGCGATTTGTAGTAGTCCAGTTTCTCTTCTATAAGATCAGAATTCTTGATCTTTTCGTTAATCTGAGAAATTTCAACCCGTGCACCTGGACTCACTTGAGCCATTGATTTTGCAATTAGGCGATCAATGCTAATTAATTCAAATTTTGTTGCCCTTGACTTTTCAAGGTTTAATTGTTTTTTCGATTTAGTGCTACAGCCAAAGTAGAGGAGAAAAAAAAGTGCTGTAAATAGCCCTATTGTAATTATTTGCCCTCTGTTTAGCATCTATCAGGCCTCTTTCTCAGCAACATTCTCTTTGTCTTCTTCTGGCAAAGCAGATACTTTAGTTTTTACCTGATCGACGAAAATTTTTGCAGGTTTGAAAGACGGAATGTAATGTTCAGGTATTTCTATGGCCACATTTTGCTTAATATGTCTGCCTATTTTCTTCGCACGCTTCTTAATGACGAATGATCCAAATCCTCTGATGTATACATTTTCGCCAGAAGAAAGGGAGGTTTTTACCTCCTTGAAAAACTCCTCCATAGTAACTAAGACATCTACTTTAGGAACTCCTGTCTTCTCAGATATGACTGATACTAAGTCGGCTTTTCTCATTTTATCGTAAATTATTGATTAGTAAGTAATTACGTGACCTTTTTCTTAAACGGTTGGCAAATTTCGGAAAAAATATCATTTAGAAAAATAAATCCTATCCTTTTTTGAAAAGAGTAGAAAATTAAAGTAAATCCTCCCTAATTGACTCTGTTTCAATAATATACAAATGCATAGTGACATATCAATCTGAAAATACCTAGCTTCGTGCTTTTTTTAAGGGTTTATCCCTAAAACAAATCTTTATGATCTATTCAATGACAGGTTTTGGCTCATCAGTGAGGGAAATTGGACAGAGAACCTTCCAATTTGAAGTGAGGTCACTAAATGGAAAAACTACAGACATAAGACTTAAGTCTGGTGTCAATTTGAGAGATAGAGAGTTGGCTCTAAGACGGCTTGTTATAGAGCTGGGACTAAGAGGAAAATTTGACGTTAATCTAAGTATGAGTTCTGGTGATGTTGCCGACTCAGCAATAAATACCGACCTACTTGAAAGATACTATGCAGATTTGATGGCATTTTCTCAAAAGCATAATATTGTTACTGGAGACATAATGCAATCTCTTGTGAGGTTACCAAATGTCATTCAGGTAGGTGACGAAGCGATCTCAGATGAAGACTGGGCACTGATGGAGGAGATGATAAGAGAAGCTATGGAAAAACTCAATAGCTTCAGAAAGACAGAAGGTGCTTCCTTGGAAAATGACCTCCAGGTCAGAGTAGCTGGTATTCTTGCAGCCTTGGAAGCTGTAGCACCCTTCGAGCAGGACAGAATTGAATCCATAAAGAACAGGATCAAGAAGAATCTGAAACAACATATGGCCGAGGAGACCATAGATGAAAACAGATTCGAGCAAGAACTATTGTTCTATCTGGAGAAACTAGATATCAACGAAGAGAAGGTAAGACTAGGGCAACATTGCAAATATTTTTTGGAGCAGTTGGATACTCCCAATATTCAGAAAGGAAAAAAACTGAGTTTCATCAGCCAGGAAATGGGCAGAGAAATAAATACCCTTGGTGCGAAAGCGCAACATTCAGAAATTCAGCAACTCGTTGTCAAAATGAAAGATGAACTAGAAAAGATCAAGGAACAAGTCTTGAATACATTGTAACTTACTTAAAAAGGTCCTCTGCAATCGATGCTCAAAATAAATATGAAATGGTTGTATTCACAGCACCTTCTGGTGCTGGAAAGACAACGATTGTCAAGCATCTGTTAGATAAGTATGTGGATGATATTTCATTTTCCATATCAGCAACAACCAGAAAAAAAAGAGAGAATGAGACAGATGGAAAAGACTATTATTTCCTCTCTCATGAAGCATTTCGAAAAAAGATTCAGAATGGCGAATTTGTAGAGTGGGAAGAAGTATATGAGGGGGGATACTATGGTACTCTTGAATCTGAAATAGACCGTGTCTTAGAGGAAGGGAAGAAAGTTATATTCGATATAGAAGTAAATGGGGCTCAGAATATCAAAGATAGATATGGTGACAAATGCTTGGTCATCTTCGTCAAACCACCATCTTTCAGAACTTTAATAGAAAGGTTGACGAACAGGGGAACGGAGACACCAGACAGCTTGAAGAAAAGGATTTTAAGAATTAAAAAGGAATTACTCTATGTGGATGCATTTGATAAAGTGTTGCTCAACGATGTGTTGGATACAACCCTCAAGGAAGCGGAGGCTATATTAGAATCGTTAGTATTATCTCAATAGAACAAAAAATGACACCAAAAACAAAAACTACTGAAGGGGTAACCATAAGTATTGTCTCTTATTATGAAGAGGGTTCTTCCAGACCGCTTAATCAATATTACGCCTTCTCTTATGTAGTTGAAATCGAAAACAATAGTCCATTTGAAATTCAATTGCTTAGAAGATATTGGATCATAAAAGATGCTAACAGTGATATCAAAGAAGTAGAGGGAGCTGGAGTCATTGGTAAAACCCCAATACTTAAGCCTGGAGAGATGCACACCTATTCATCTTGGAGTCCTTTGGCAACACCCATCGGTAAAATGGCAGGATATTATACCATGAAACGATTAATGGATGGCAGTCAATTCAAAGCTTATATTCCAGAATTCCAACTCGTCGCAGATTATATCAATAACTGAAAAAATCTCCTTTTATA
>CAZPUF010000078.1:8033-11896 GCA_964589705.1 uncultured Saprospiraceae bacterium
CTCTTTTAGGTACTCAAAAGCAGATACTCATTTATATCTATTTTCTTTAGTTGGTTTCAAGGGCATAATAACTACAGCCTCATAAGTCCATGAAATATCTAATACCTATCATTCTGTTTTTAGTTGCTTGCAAACCTCAAGAAATTCCTCCTCAAAAAGAACCGCCAGGCATACATTTAGAACCCGTTCCTACTTTCAATGCAGATAGCACTATCAATGTGTTAATAGAGATACCTGCTGGATCTACCGAAAAGTGGGAGTATGATAAAGAGGAGCGAAAAATGAAAATAGATTCTGTAGCTGGCCAACCTCGGATTATAAATTACCTGGGATATCCTGCTAATTATGGAATGATTCCACATACTCAAAGTTCTGTTTTGATTGGAGGTGATGGTGACCCACTGGATGTCATAGTAATAGGTCCTTCACTAGATCGTCCTTCAATTGTAAAATGTAAGATCCTTGGAGTACTAAAACTTCAAGATGATGGAGAAACAGATGATAAACTAATCGGCGCAACCAACTCCCATCCATTGGCACTTCTTTCTGATTTATCTGAGATTGATTCCATATATCCTGGAATGCTGGACATCATTGAAACTTGGTTTGTCAACTATAAAGGTGTCAATGAGAATGGACAACCAAGAATAGAATCTCTAGGGTATCAGCCCAAAGCAGAGGCGATTAGAATTTTGAATGCCTCCAAGATTAAGCCTAATTAACCAACTCAAAATTTTTGAATTCAAAGGCAATTAGCGCTCAAGTACTCAATTAAATACAACTTAATTCAAGTTTCCAGAATTAATTACCTTATTCTTATGTCGTGCCACCATTAATCACATTTACAGCTAAAGGTCTATACTGTGACAAAGCCAAGATCTATATTGACCCTTGGAAAGCGGTGGACAAAGCGCTTATAACACATGGGCATTCTGATCACGCTAGGCGAGGTCATAAGGCCTATTTGTGCCATAATGATTCGGTCAATATTCTCAGACATCGACTTGGTAAGATATCTGTGCAAGGCATTGCTTACGGGAAAACCATAACTATAAATGGTGTGACAATAAGTTTTCACCCTGCTGGCCATGTTATTGGATCCGCCCAGATTAAGCTGAGGGATAATAAAGAGAGTTGGGTTATATCAGGAGATTATAAGTTAGATAATGATAGGGTAGCGACCCCTTTTGAAGCAGTTCGATGTGATCATTTTGTAACAGAAAGTACTTTTGGATTACCAGTATTTAGATGGAAGAATCAGCAGGATGTCTATGATGAGATAAACCAATGGTGGCAGGAAAACTCTAAGGAGAATAAGCCCTCTATGATCTGTGCCTATTCACTCGGTAAAGCACAACGGGTTATTAAGAATATAGACAATAGCATAGGACCGATTGTGACCCATCCCTCTGTAGAGAGCATAAATCAGTTGATACGAGAATCAGGTATAGAACTACCACTTACAAACGCTGTTGGTGACCTAACCAATGAAGATTTGTCCAAAGCGATGTTCATCTGTCCACCATCTGCTCAATCAGGTAAATGGCTTCAAGGGACTAAGCATATTTCTGTTGCTATGGCTTCAGGATGGATGGCTATCAGGGGTACAAGACGTAGAAGGAATCTTGAAAAAGGCTTTGTGCTTTCAGATCATGCAGACTGGACAGGACTGAATCAAGCTGTGAAAGCAACGGGTGCAGAGCATATATATGTCACTCACGGGTACACTGATATATATACTAAATTCCTCAATGGGATGGGATATAAAGCAAAAGTCGTGAGTACTGAATATGAAGGAGAGGCATTAGGATCAGTAAGCGCTGGAGAGTCATGAAGGCTTTCTCTCTGATGTATAGAAGACTGGAGAGTACAACAAGTACACTGAAAAGGACAGCAATTATTGCAGACTTTTTTCGGCAAGCCTCTGACAAAGATAAACTGTGGACCATTGCCTTGTTTACGCATAAGCGACCACGCAGAACAATTACAACTTCATATCTAAGATTATGGGCTGCTGAATTGGCTAATATACCAAATTGGCTCTTTGAAGACACGTATCATATCGTTGGAGACTTAGCAGAAACGATCGCTAAGATCATTCCACCACCAACATATACTTCTGATAATTCACTGTCTTATTGGGTTGAGATGTTGATTGCCCTAAAAGATAAAGAAGAGGCAGATAAAAAGGAAGCTATTCTAGAGGCTTGGAAGATATTGGATACAGATAGTAGGTTTTTATTCAATAAGTTGATCACTGGGGGATTTCGGATAGGTGTAGCTCAGAGAACCATTGTTAAGGCCTTATCTGCTGTATTGGACCAAGAAGAGAATGTGATTGCTCATAAACTAATGGGAAACTGGAGTCCGCTTGCAATATCTTATGAAGAGTTACTCTTGAGCGATGATCCTACTGCAGATTCATCAAAACCCTATCCTTTTTATCTGGCTTCACCATTGGATTCACCGCTTGACAAACTGGGTTCCGCCAGTGAATGGTATGCTGAGTATAAATGGGACGGCATGAGAGGTCAGCTTATCAAGAGAGACAATAATGTCTTTTTGTGGTCAAGAGGAGAAGAACTGATTATTGATCAATTTCCTGAATTCATAACACTAAGGAATGTAGAATCCGATTTTGTTATAGATGGAGAAATATTGGTCTTCAGAGATAATCAGATTAAAGGTTTTGACCATATTCAAAAGAGGATTGGCAGAAAGAAAGTCTCCAAGAAAATCTTAGAATCTCATCCCGCCATTATGATGGCCTATGATATAATGGAATTGAATAACAATGATATACGAGAGTTGTCACAAGCAAATAGGCGAATTAAATTGGAATCTCTCATAGATCAAAATGACTTTTCTAACCTAATTAAGATATCCCCATTGATATCCTTTAATGATTGGAGCTCATTGGGTCAAATTCGAAACTTGGCTCGTGAGAAAAATGCCGAAGGGCTCATGCTAAAGTCAAAATTAGGACCATATAAGACAGGTAGAAAGAGGGGAGATTGGTATAAATGGAAAGTAGATCCAATGACCTTTGATGGTGTCTTATTATATGCCCAGCGCGGCCATGGTCGTCGGGCAAATCTATATTCTGACTTTACTTTTGCAGTGAAAGATGGAGATAATTTGGTCCCAATAACGAAATCATATATAGGTCTAACGGATAATGAGCTCACTCAAATCAGTCAATTTGTGCGAAAAAACACCATCGAAAGATTCGGCCCAGTAAGTAGCGTCACACCCAAATTAGTATTTGAAGTAGGCTTTGAAGGTATCTCCAAATCCAACCGACGAAAGGTAGGCATATCACTCAGGTCTCCCAGGATTTTAAGGTGGCGACACGACAAATCAGTAAATGAAATAGATAGTTTGAGCGATATTTTGAGATTTTTAAAATAATATTTTTTGGCGTAAACTATTGATATACAGCAATTAATACATATAAATAAATAAACGTATTATAAATTTCACTAATACATAGGGGTAACATACCAAGCACAATGTCCTATTACTGTTAAAGTACCTTTTCTCAGACCCATACCATTTCAATAGCGGGTCGACTATTTCAAATTTAAATTCTAAACAAAAACTGATGATCAAACATCTATTAGGTGTCGTGATGCTGATGTGCATTGCCACCATTTCATTTTCACAAGTCTGTGATGGTCCTTTAACAGTAACTATAGAAGGGTCAACATCCGGAGATGCTCTGGATGTAACTTGTCCTGCGGTCCAACCGACCTGTAACGTTAACAGTGGTGCCTTAGATGGTAGCATAGACGTAACGGTAACAGGGGGATCACCTACTTTCACTTTTGAATGGTCCATGGATGGCTCCGCCTTACCGGATG
>CAZPUF010000079.1:0-11868 GCA_964589705.1 uncultured Saprospiraceae bacterium
CGAGATTAGTCACCTCGCAAAAAACAGCCTCTGAGCAATCGGAGGCTGTTTTTTTTGTATTGATTCAAAATAGATGTCTTCGCTTTACTCCGTTGGTCTTTCTCAAAAAATGATGCTACTATTACATGCATCCCATCTACACAATTTCAAGGCTTTTAGTTACAAATGCACTCAATTACAACACTCTACATATAACATATTTTTATAATTTGTAATTTAAATATGTCTTATCTTTGTTAGTCATAACTGACGAAAATTGATAGCATACTTAGAAGGAAAACTGACTTTCAAATCCCCTACTTTGGTTCACATCGATATAGGTGGGATGGCTTACGAGGTCAATATATCACTTAACACTTTTGGAGAGATTGAGGAATTGGACACCACCAAGTTGTATACTCAGTTGATTATCAGGGAAAACGAACATTCCATGTATGGTTTTCATACCAGATCTGAGAAGGACTTGTTTAACAAGCTAGTCTCAGTAAAAGGCATTGGGCCAAATACATCCAGAGTGATTTTATCCTACATGACTCCATCCGAGACTGTTTCTGCCATATTGCATGATAATGCTGCGGCATTCAAGAAAGTTAAGGGAGTTGGGCCAAAAACAGCCCAGCAAATAATCCTTGATTTAAAGAATAAAATAGCTAAAGAGAGCTTAGAGGATATTCCAGCAGAAAAAACTTCGACCCAAACTACACGAGAAGAGGCTATTTCTGCGTTAGTAGCATTGGGTTTCCCGAGGTCTCAGGTAGGAAAAATGGTAGATAAAGTCCTTTCTCAGGATAAAAACATAGATCAGGTTGAAATTTTGATTAAGTCAGTACTCAGACAAATTTCATAGACCTTGTGCTTTTTCCATCTATTTGATTCCAATCTAACTTTCTGATAATCAGAATATTAAGCGCTAATAATGTTATAATCAATTATCCTATTAATCTTGCATTGAAATGTCTTTTAGGATAAGTAAAGTTGAAGGAAATGTCCGTTAGTGGAAATCAAAAAAGAATGGATAAAACTTTAGCCAAAAATCTAACATAAAACAATATAAAATACGTTAATCATAGGTGCTCACAAATTCATCTTTTTCGACACAGGGTAATTGAGAGTAGAGCATAGAATATATTTTGAAAAGTAATGACAAGTACGCAGAAGATTGCAATTGGAGTCTCGCTAAGTAAACTACTGATAATGTGTCTGTTATCACCGTTGTTAGCATATGGTCCTGTAGGACCACAGGTAGATCCTGCTCCGCTCATCCACATTCCAGTGGCTTTAGATACTATCCCTATGATTGATAGGCAGGGTGATTTTATACATGACCCTACAAATAATCCATTCGATATCCTTCCTTCAGACGTAGACCAGAGTGTAGAGTATGATCCAGACACAGATACCTATATCATCTACGAAAGAATTGGAGACGAATATTTTCGTACTCCTACATACATGACATTCGACGAATATCTCCAATGGAGAAGTGAAGAGCAGGAGACGAGATACTTCGAGAAACTAGCTGGATTAGGGAATACTTACAAGAGTGCCAGCGGAAGGACTGATCCAATGACCAAAATCGACATCGAAAAGAATCTCATCGACAGACTTTTTGGTGGAAATGGGATCACGATAGAGCCACAAGGAAGTATAGACTTAAATTTTGGAGCCAGATATACCAGAAACGATAACTCATTCGCACTTAACACTCAGCAGACCCGACAATTTCAAGTACCCATATTTGATATGGACATTCAGATGAATGTAGATGGTAAGATTGGAGATAAATTGGACTTAGGGTTCAACTATGATACAAATGCCACCTTCGACTTTGATCAGGAGATTGCCTTGGTCTATAACTCAGAAGAATGGACAGAAGATGATATCATTAAGAAAATAGAGGCTGGAAATGTGAGTTTGCCATTAAGAAGTTCCTTGATTCAAGGCGCTCAAGAGTTGTTTGGTATTAAATCTGAATTACAATTTGGTAGACTGCGATTAACAGGAGTCTTATCTCAGCAAAGATCTTCTCAAGGAAACATCCAAATAGAAAACGGCGCTACTGTACAAGAGTTCGAATTGAAGCCTCAGGATTATGATGAGAACAGACACTTTTTCTTATCACATTATCACGTAGATAATTTCGAGCAAGCCCTCGAAAATCTGCCTTATATCAATAGTAACTTTAGAATCACCAATCTAGAAGTCTGGGTATCTGACGACAGAGCCAATTTCCAGACTGACCAGACGATGATTTGTGCCTTAGCTGATATTGGAGAACCCGCAATAAATAACTTTACCAACCCTTCCAACACATCTATACAGGTATCTACAAATCCAATATTAATTCAGAAAACTACTGATGTAAATGGTGATCGACTACCTGACAACAGAGTCAACAACATTTTTGACAAAGTAACAAATGACCCTACTGTATCAAGAATAGAAGGTGCGGCTCAACTTTTAGAAGGCAGATATGGATTTAACCAGACTGTAGACATGGAGATTTTCAGAGGAAGAAAATTAAGCCAGTCAGAATATTTCTATAATCCAGAATTGGGTTTCGTCTCTCTTAATGTAAGACTGAGACCTAATCAGGTGTTGGCTGTGGCTTATGAGTACTTCTACACTGGGAACACTATAAATGGTGAAGAAGAATTATATAAAGTTGGGGCTACTACAGATGAAGCATCTATATCAAACTCTAACGCTGTCGGTCAAGTGCAGTCAGAAGGATTATTGTATACAAAGCTTATCAAACCCTCTAGTAACAGAGTAGACTTGCCAACTTGGGACCTCATGATGAAGAATGTATATCCTATGCGTTCCAATCAACTAAATGAAGGAGAGTTCGAATTTGATATTTTCTATGAGAATGATGATGAGAACTTAGGCTTGGTTAAATTCCTACCTATAAATGAAGGAAGATTCCGATTTCTACCTTTACTCAATCTATTTGGTCTGGACAATCTTAATAGCAGATTGGATCCACAGCCAGATGGTCGATTTGACTTTGTGCCTGGTGTAACCGTTGTGCCATCTAATGGGTCACTCATATTTCCAAAGTTGGAGCCATTCGGGGATGCAATTGCTCAAACAATAGATGCAGAATTGCCGTCTTCAATACCTCAAACTGAAAGAGAAGCCATAATAGAAAGGTTTGCATTTACAGAGCTGTATGACACATCTTTGGTCGTTGCTGAACACAACAACCTGGTCAATAACAAATTTACCATGATTGGTAAAGTTCGGTCTGCTGCCACTTCAGAATATTCGTTAGGTGCCTGGAATGTGCCTCAGGGATCAGTAACAGTAACAGCAGGGAGTGTAACATTGACGGAAGGCGTCCATTACGAAGTGGACTACGGCATAGGACGGGTAAGGATACTTGACCAATCAATTGTTCAGCAAGGAGTACCAGTAAATGTAAGTTTTGAGGATAATTCTGCCTTTAGTTTGCAACAGAAAAATCTCATGGGATTAAGAGCTGAATATGAGTTCAGTGAGAATTTTTACGTTGGTGGTACTGCACTTAGATTACAAGAGCGCCCATTTACTCAGAAGGTTAACTTTGGCGATGACCCAATAAAAAATAGAATATTTGGACTTGATGTAGAATATAGTAACGAAGCGCCACTGATTACAAAAATCGTAGACAAGTTACCTTTCTTCAGCACCAACCAACCATCCAACATTAATTTTTCTGCTGAGGTTGCTGCTCTACGTCCTGGACACAACAGAGCGATCAATAGTCAGGAAGATGGCGCCGGGGGTGAAGGGATAGTAAGTCTGGATGATTTTGAAGGGGCTGTAAGTGGCTTTCCGCTCAGCTCCCAGCCTAACAGATGGACACTGGCAAGTGTACCTAGCACCAAACCAGAATCACGCTTCAGTGATGACAACAATGAGGACGTTCGTCTATCAGGTGTCAATAGAGCAAGAGTGGCCTGGTATATCATTGACAGATTTATCAATGTAGCTCCTGACATCGTTAACGCAAATCCATTTACAAGAAGGATACAACAACCTGACCTTTTTGACAGGCAGATTGCTCAAGGACAATTACAAGATCTACTGACTTTTGACCTTACCTATTTTCCAGACGAAAGGGGTCCGTACAATTATGATAGGCCTCAAGGAACTGAGGTAAGTGCGGGTATCCAACTATCAGCTGATGGTCAGCAGATTGAGTTACGTGAACCAGAAACCAGGTGGGCTGGGGTTCAGCGATATCTGAATAACAATGATTTTGAGGCAGCCAATTACGAATTTATTGAATTCTGGATGCTCGACCCTTATGGTGAAAGGCCTAATGGAGAACTACATAATGCAAATGAGTTTGGCAACCTCACTTTCCACCTAGGAAATGTATCAGAAGATATCCTACAAGATGGTCAGCAATTTTACGAAAACACATTACCTCAAGATGGACAGTCAATAGAGTTCAACTCAACTCAGTGGGGTAATATCCCACTTGCATCTCCTATTATAGATGCTTTTGGTGGACAGAATTTTACACCACAAGATTTAGGACTGGATGGTCTAAGTAACGCAGACGAACGTAGTAGACAAGAAGATTATATCAATGATTTGACAGCAGCCCAAATGCTTCCAACAGGTGTAGCTCGTGACCCAGCTGGTGATGACTTTGTCTTCTTTAATAATGACTCGATTTTTGGTAATGAAAACAATATTATAGAGCGATATAAATTCAGTAATAATCCACAAGGTAATTCACCAAATATCGCTAATGCCAATAACCAAACCTTTCAAAGAGGTAATCCCATTCCTGACAAAGAAGATCTAAATAACAACAGATCATTGGACTCTGGAGAAAGCTACTACGAATACAAAGTGCCCTTAGGTAATGATGGAGGTCAACTTAATACTATTGACCATCCATTTATCAGAGATGTCAGAACAATTAGCTCCACAGCTGGTGATGAGACTTGGTATAGATTCAGAATCCCGCTCAATGAAGGTACACCAATCAATGGTATCTCAGGATTCAGATCTATTCAGTTTATCAGAATCATTATGGATGGATTTGCGACAACCAAGACTTTCAGATTAGCAGACTTTGAGCTCATTAGAAGTCAATGGAGAAGATTACCTGTTGTCTGCGAAGGCGGGAGTGATGGTAATTTTATTAATGAAGAAGTTGCATTCAGTACAGATGTAGTTGGCTTCGAGGAGAACCAAGCCAAGACACCATTCGGATATGTTATTCCAGAAGGTATTGTTAGAGAGCAGGTCGTCAGTAATTTCTCGCCTATCTTTCAAGATGAGAATGCCTTAGTACTCAGATACGATTCTTTGGAATTTCCAAATTGTGCACTTCAAATTGCAAAACTTCAAGATATAGACTTGCGGGTATTCAACAGAATGCAAATGTTTGTACACGGAGAAAGTTGTGATGAAGATATAGAGCAAGAAGATGGTGATATGTCTGTCTTTATTAGATTAGGAAAGGATTATGATCGACATTACTACGAATATGAAATTCCTCTTACGTTGTCAGAAAGAGATTTTATACCTAATGATTCATTAACTGTAGCTGATAATATTTGGCCATTAGCCAATAGATTTGATTTCCCTCTACAGATACTTCCACAAGTAAAAAAACTGAGAAATCTTTTTGACGCAGATAGAAGCCAAGTCTTCGAGGTAGATAATACTATGTTACAAGGTTCAAATGTTGTATCAGCAAGTGAAGACTTTCGGGCAATCTTGCCTATCTCCGACAGAGAAGATCCATCAACACTAGATAGGAATGAAATCGTGGCAGACTCACTTTTCTTACCGGAAGGTCATAAGGTCAGAGTCATAGGAAATCCAAACTTAGGATTGGTCAAAGGTATTTCTATTGGCGTGAGGAGTAATAATGCAGCTGCAGATGATGTTCGATGTGGAGAAATCTGGGTCAACGAACTAAGGTTGGCAGGACTCCAGGAAAGATCTGGGGCAGCAGGACTTGCTAGACTGGATGTACAATTGGCAGATCTAGGTAATATTAGTGCTTCTACCAGTTTCAATACTCTAGGTTGGGGTGCGCTAGATCAGCGGGTCAATGAACGGGCCAAAGAAGCCTCTCTTGATTATGATGTAGCTACCAACTTAGAACTTGGCAAATTCTTCCCTGAAAATTGGGGTATCAGATTGCCATTCTATGGACAGTATGCCAAATCAATTGTGACCCCAGAATTTGATTCTTATGACGAAGATATCACCGTCAAAGATCAACTTGAACTCAATCGCGATAGTTCTCAAGAAGTTCAAGACGATATCAGATCAAGAAATAGACGAGAGACGACTATACGAACCTTTAACCTGACCAATGTCAGGAAGGAAAAAACCGGAGGAGGTAACAGAGCGAGCCTAGACCCAAGAGGAAGGAACAATACTCAAGGAAATACTACCCAACAACCTTCGGTAGACAAAAAGAAGAATAAAAAACCATTGCCTTGGAATATAGAAAACTTCAGTGCAAGTTATTCTTATACTAACACCCAGTATAGTGATGAGTTATTCTCACTCGACGAACAGACAGATCAGCAACTGAGTTTGGATTACAGTTATTCGAGAAGAGGCTCAGGGATCACACCATTCAAAAAACTGGTAAAGTCTAAGAATTTGAAATTTATAAAGGAGCTAAACTTTAATCCTTTTCCGAATAGTTTCTCATTCCAAAGTACTATCAATCGTAGTTTCTCTACGACAAGGTATAGATTACCGGTAGAACCAATATTTGAATTTGATGACAGGCGTTTTGATTGGACAAGAGGCTATGATTTGAATTGGAATCTTACCAAAGCATTGAAACTTAATTTCTCAGCAAATAATGTCTCATATATAGATGAGCTGAGACAAACAGGCATCGCAGAATCTCCAGAACTACGGGATTGGAAAGGGTTTGAAAATGATGCTAACAATAATCTGGTTGTATCAGACTTCACAGATAGAGTTAATGGTGATCCTACTGTTGTCAATGAATATTGGAAGGAAAATTTAAGGAGTGGTGGTAGAAATACTAATTATGATCACAACTTATCGGTCAACTATACCGTACCTACCAGACTCATTCCTTACATGGACTGGATAGATATAAAGGGACAATACAGATCTACTTATAGTTGGGCAGCTGGGGCCTTGGTGTTTGATGCTGGAGGTCAACCACTAGCAGGCGTAATCCAAAACTCCCAAAACAGATCAGTCACAGCAAATTTCAGCTTTGATAAATTATACAAGAAATCAAAGTATGTCAGTAGCCTTGATAAAATTGGCAAATCCAAATCACGATCAAGAGCTTCAGGCAGAGGTGATGAGGTTACCGTCTCCAAAGGTGCCAATGGCCGTACAACCAGTAAGAAAAAACAGCGTGCTGCCTCTACTGCAGAGAAATTATTGTTAAGGCCACTATTCTCTTTAAGATCAGCTAGACTGACATACCGAGAAGAGTTTAGTACCATCATTCCTGGATTTACAAATACGCCAGAATACTTTGGGCTGGATGATAAGTTTTCAAATCCTGGTCTTGGCTTTGTGGCAGGTCTACAGCCTAATATAGATCACAGTGATCCAAATAACTTCTTGCAAAGAGCTGCTACAAGTGGACGAATAACTAATAGTGTGGGACTTAACCAAGAAGTGATACAATCACAATCACAGAATATTGAAGCCAAAGTTAAGATTGAACCATGGAAAGATTTTAAAATTGATGTCGATTTTAAAAAGTCATATTCGTTGACTCACTCTGAGGTCTTCAAGCGATTAAATACTAACTCACCAGAATTTGGAGATTTAGCTTCCAGAGATGTCGGTTCTTTTGATATTACCTTCTATAATGCACGGACATTGTTTGGTACCGATATAGATGAATTGTTTGCAGAATTTGAGGGTTATCGACCAATAATTTCTGCCAGGTTACCTAATGTAGAAAATCCTAAAATTCACCAATTAGATGGTCATGAATTCACACAAGGATTTGGTGGACAAAGTTCTGCTGTTCTTGTGCCAGCCTTTCTAGCAGCCTACTCTGGACAAGATCCTAATCTTGTGGACTTAGATCTAGAATCTACTGTGAGGCAGCGTACATTTATTCCTAAGCCTAATTGGACATTGAGATATGATGGCTTAAGAAAGTTGCCTTGGTTTAAAGACAGATTTTCAAGTTTCACCTTAGAGCATGGATATAGTTCAAGACTCCGTGTCAGTAACTTTTTCAGCGATGTTCAATTTGATGCAGAAAGTCCATTTCTTACAGATGCAGGGGCAGAGAATACAAGATTGAATGGTAACTACTTCACAAGAGTAGAGGTACCTGCTATTCAGATATCAGAAGATTTCAATCCAGTCATAGGTGTCAAACTCAAAACCAAAAAGGAATTGGTGCTAGAGTTTGAATATGTAAAATCAAGAGACTTAAATCTGAAGATTAATACTTCGAGTCAGCTAGAAGAAGACAAGCAAACTTCATTTGTGTTTGGATTCGGCTATACCATTAAGGATAGTAAATTCTTGAAAAAGAAGAAGAAAAGGACTCGAACCAGCAGATCCAGAGACGAGGAAAAAGATGATAATGCTGGTGGAAGAGGAATTATAAACAGAGGAGGTAGTGTAACTTCATCAAGAGGAAGTGATATGACTTTCATGCTTAATATAGCCTGGAATGATAACCAGTTCTTTGTGCACGAATTGGATACCAATAGATTACAATCAGGAAATGAAACCAGAGGAGAGCAATCTTTCCAGATAAGTCCTTCTGTAGATTATATCCTTAATGACAATCTCACACTGAGAGCCTTTATGGATTATAATAATGTTGTCCCTTATGCAAGTACCAGCTTCAGACGTACTAACGTAGAAGGTGGAATTGTTATGAGGTTGAGTTTAAACTAAATTAGGTTAAATATATATTTTGGAAGGAGAAGCATTTTGCTTCTCCTTTCTTATTTGTAGAAGATAGTTAACTAAGCATATACTAATGCGTAAATTGATAATAATCCTCGGCTTTCTTTATGTCTTATGCAGTATAGCATTATACAGTATCCAAGAACGCGTCATATTTGCGGCCCATCCTTATGACAACTCCGTAAAATATAAGACAGGTATCGAACATGAAATCCCACTGACAGCAGGTCTTGATATGAATGCGGTACTCCTAACAGATACCCCAGGCAAAAAAGGCGATAAAGTCATATTATACTTCCACGGAAATAAAGGCAATAATAGAAGAGGCATATACCAATCCAGAGTCATGAGAGACAAAGGATGTGATGTATTTATAGTAGATTATAGAGGATATGGAAAAACTGAAGGCAAGCCAATCAATGATGCGCAGATGCTATCAGATGCTGATAAAGCATATAAATATGTCTCTACAATGTACGAGGAAGAGAATATATATCTATTGGGGTATTCTTTGGGTTCAGGTATGGCTAGTTACGTAGCCAGTCAAAATTCACCTGCGCATTTATTTTTGGTTGCACCTTTTCTGAGTCTGACAGCAATTAAAGATCAATGGTTATGGATGTTCCCAAATTTTCTACTAAAGTATAGGCTTGATAATCGTAAACATTTACAAAATGTAAAATGTGGTGTTACTATAGTACATGGTACAGATGATAATGTGATCCCATATAATCATTCAAAGTCTTTGAAATCAAATTACCCCAATGTCGAATTGATAACCTTAGAAAACCAAAATCATAGAGGTGTCATATTTGACAGTCAACTCAGACGAGCCATAAACAGGGTAGTTCAAAGTCATTAGATGCTGAATATCTTGGAAGTCTATAGAAGGTGAGCATTTTGGAAGTGTGCAGAGGTTATAAAAAAACCTCTAACCTGCGAGAGGTTAGAGGCTGGATAATTTCAGAAAAAATGTGATTCTATTTTTTTAGCGCATCACGGATCTCAGTCAATAATGCTTGGTCTGCAGTCGGTGCTGGATCTGGAGCTGCACCCATAAATTTGATCTTAGCTTTTCCTAAGATAAATAGTACCCATCCTACTATTATTAAGTTGATAATAGTATTGATCCATTTTCCATATCTAATTGCGTTTGCAGGATTACCTTCTTTGTCAAGCTCATCTCCTAGAGGAACCATTAAATCAGCAAAATCATACCCACCAGCGAATTGCCCGACAACTGGCATTACAATGTCATTCACAAATCCAGTTACAACAAGTCCAACTGCGCCTGCTAGGATTACTGCAATCGCAAAATCTATTACGTTTCCAGTAAAAATAAATTCTTTAAATTCTTTTAACATCGATTTACTATTTAGTTAGTTTATTGAACAAAAATACTTATTAAGCGAAACATATTAAAGATAATGTAATATTTAACTATAACTATCGATAAAATAGCTAAAAACAAGCCAATCAGCGCTAATTTTAAGCACTTTTTTCTATAAAACAGACAAAAATGTACGATACAAAAGCAACAGCTAGCATGGTTGCGTTATCAAAATCTATCCTTTCTAGTAGTGGTTCCATACCATATGATGATCTGGTGGATCTACTCAAATTTCATGAATGGCGCTATTATGTGA
Organism: uncultured Saprospiraceae bacterium; assembly: GCA_964589705.1. Classification (GTDB taxonomy): domain Bacteria; phylum Bacteroidota; class Bacteroidia; order Chitinophagales; family Saprospiraceae; genus RFSX01. The sequence continues at coordinate 10,554 of CAZPUF010000079.1, forward strand.
AGAATGAACCATTAATATCTGACAAGGATTACGATGCTTTATTCAGGCAGTTGCAAAAGCAAGAGAAATCATTAGACTCAACTGCAATCCGTTCAGACTCCCCTACTCAGCGTGTATCCAGTGATTTGACTTCAGAATTTCCTACTGTCACCCATCTCAATCCTATGTTGTCATTAGCCAACTCATATAATGGCGACGACCTTATGGATTTTGATAAGCAAATCAGAAAGTTATGCAACCTTGGAGAGGAAGATGTAGCCTACTTTGTAGAACCAAAATATGATGGAGGGAGTATCGCCTTAGTCTATGAAAATGATAAACTGGTAAGAGCAGCAACAAGAGGCAATGGGGCTGAGGGTGAGGAAATGACGGCTAATGCAAGAGTGGCACCTTCTGTACCGCTGACTGCTGCGTTCTCTAAACTGGGTATTCATCGTGTAGAATTGCGTGGAGAAGCAGTCATAGCCAAAGACGTATTCCTCAAGAATAATGAGCGCAGGGAGAAAGAAGGTCAAACTATCTTTGCCAATCCCAGAAATGCAGCTACCGGTGGCCTTCGAATGAAAGACCCTACGGAATCAAAAAAACGTGGGTTGGAAATATTTATTTTCCAATTGGCCTTCGCTGTAGATGCTGAGGGAAATGATAAAATGGCTTCATTAGGCAATCATGAGCAATCTATAATTAAACTACAAGAGCTAGGCTTCAAAGTATCCCTTAGAAAAGACCAAGCCTGTTCTAATATTAGTGAGGCTATTAAAGCATGCAATCAATGGGAAACGGACAGAGAGAAATTTGCTTACGAAATAGATGGCGCAGTCGTCAAGGTGAATGATTTTGCCCTCCAGGATTTATGCGGATCTACAACTCATCATCCGCGCTGGGCTATTGCATTTAAGTTCAAAGCAAAGCAAGCGCACACAAAGTTACTTGAAGTGGAATATCAGGTAGGCAAGACCGGCGCTATTACGCCTGTAGCAAAAACAGAACCTGTACAATTGGCAGGTGTTACCGTTTCGTCTATCTCACTGCATAATGAAGAATTTATACAACAAAAAGATCTTAGAATTGGCGATACGATAGTTATAGAAAGAGCTGGTGACGTCATACCCTATGTGGTAAAGAGCATAGCTGATGTCAGAGATGGGTCCGAACAAGTAATTGCTTTTCCAACTTCTTGTCCCTCATGTGCATCTACCCTTGGAAAATCTGAGAATGAAGCCGCTTGGCGGTGCCCTAATTCTAATTGCAAAGCCCAGCTACTACAAAGATTGACCTATCACGTCAGTAAGGATGCGATGAACATAGATGGATT
>CAZPUF010000080.1:0-11803 GCA_964589705.1 uncultured Saprospiraceae bacterium
TACACTTGGTTCAATATTTGAACTTATATACTTTAAACTTGGAGTACATGAAGGATCCCCTCACACAGATTAGTCAAGCTCAAATTTCAAGAGCAGCGATACAGCGACTTTATATCGCAATGAGACATTTATTTATCAGGGGGTCTTATAAGCCATTAGGTGCTTCAGGAGAAGCCATTATGGATGCCTTGCTCAATCTTAAGCCAGAAATATATGGATCTATCGCTGATCGTGAACGTGTAGAACTCAATGGACTAATCTATATCTTTCAGCGCCTGCCCCAAGGGATAGAAGAATGTCGGTACGTCAGACTGATTAGTAGAGAGGGGTATGAAAAATCATCCTTCAAATCTATCATACCTGCCAAGCGCCGAAGAGATTGCTATAGAATAGATGATGAGCAAATGTTTATAGAGATGAGTCGAGGGCGGAGTGACATATACGACGTCTTGACCCACTTGACCTTCATGTACATAGAGGCGGAGAAGATACAACGCCATGCCCTTGATAATCGTGGCAATGAGAGACGTGAATGGTGTCAGCTTAAGCAGATAGTAGAGAAAGTAAAGGCAAAGAAAAAATTCAATCTTAAGGTAGGTATCACTTACTTGAGCACCTTGCTGGGGAGAACCTTTGATGAAACAGCAGCTGCGGTTAAGAAATTTGATAAAGCATCTGGGGTCAATTCACTCTTTAATATTGTCTACTGGCTAGGCTATCATAGCATCGCAGAGCTTAAGGAGAAGAATGATAGGGAGATATCTTTCTCATCTAATCTTCGAGATGTAGTGGGTATGCACATCTTCGGTGCTTACTGGGCGCATAATATCAAGGTACACTTAGAAGAGCGCGGACTGCTTAAAAGAGAGCTGCATATTATAAGTGCCAACCTCCATAGTGTCAAAAATTCCTTATTTGCCAAAGAGGCGCTTAATTCTAAATCCAAGAAATCTTTTGAAAATATTGTCAAGTCCTTATCACAAGACAGGAATGGGACTCAAAATAATAAAGTCAGCAAATTTGCGCTTAAGCATGGGATGAGTGTGATCAAAGATAACACAGGCACCAACATAACAGTACAGATATTTGATATGGCAGAGGTCAATAACAAGCACTTGCCAACTACGATCAAAGCGTCATTCCAATCAAAAGGTCAGAGTAATAAGGTAATTATATTAATGGATTATGCCTTTGGAGAGCAAGCCTTTGAATGCATGGACGAAATGCTCAAGCCCTATGAAAAAGGCGATGAGAAAATACCACTCAATGTGAAGTCTATCAATATTATGGGCAAGGCAGGTATCCTTGAGGGTAAGAAAGGGGATATCATGGTACCTGATGCCCACGTTTTTGAGGGGAGTACAGATAATTATCCGTTCAAAAATCAATTGACTGCCAAGGAATTTGAATCCTCAGGTCTTAATGTATATTCAGGTCCTATGATAACTGTATTAGGCACCTCTCTTCAAAACAAAGATGTTCTAAGGTATTTCCACTTATCATCATGGAAAGTGTGTGGCCTTGAAATGGAAGGCGCTCATTATCAAAAAGCCATTCAAGCAGCATCTATGATCAGACAAAGCATATCCAAAAAAGTCAAACTAAGATATGCCTATTATGCATCTGATAATCCTCTCGAGACAGGCAGTACCTTAGCCAGTGGTGGTCTAGGAGTAGATGGTGTAAAACCTACCTATGAAATTACACTTGCTATACTCAAAGGTATTTTTAAATAGAATCACATAGATAAAAAAGGTCACAGAAATCTGCGACCTTACTCAAACCAAAAAATACGTGGAAAAAAATTTTGGGCTTTATTTCATAGCTAAAGTTGCAGATACCATCTCACTTGTATTTTCAAATTGAAATTCTATTCTGTAGTCTTCTTCATTCCCAAACATATCTCTGCCAATAATGACATTATCTGCACCAACAGGCACAACGATTTCTAATTCGTTATCCTTATTATAAAAAAGAATAGACCTGATATTATCAAAGGTGTTAATAACAAGATTCTCACCATCTCCTTCAAATTTTGCGGAAAGAAACATGTGTTCGTGTTTGTCAGAGACAAGTGACACTTTCAGATCTTTGGATTCTACCAGCACATCACCACCTGAAACAGTGTCGCTAGTTATTTGAGCACTGATACCCGAGAAGCAGAATAGAACAATACATATACACATGAAGGTTTGGGATACTTTCATATCAATTGATTTTTTAAAGTGACAAATAAATCTGTTCTGCAAATACAAAACTGTATTACAGAAAACATAACCTTAAGGGATCAATAGTGTGTGGGTATAAAGTGGTGGGTATAAAGTGGGAAGGTGATATTTTTATATCAATTGGGTACTACGAATATATTGTGATAAGACTGTATCATGCATTATTTTGTCAATAGATTGGAAAGTACTTTACAAAAAAAGACCAGAAGAAAAAGTGACTTTCTTTCTTCTGGTCTTTATTTATATCTAATCAAATAAACTAGTAATCCTAGTCGCTTTGCAGTTTACTTAGTAATCTAAGGAATTCTACATACAACCATACAAGTGTAAATAGAAGACCCATTCCAAAGTACCACTCATAGTGCTTAGCTACTTTGCCCTTCTCACCTTTTTCAAAATTATCAAAGTCTAATAATAAGTTCAGTGAAGCGACTCCTATTATGACAACTGTAATTCCAATGCCTATCGGCCCACTCTCATGAATAAATGGTACTTGGAAGCCTACATATTGTCCAACCCAACTGATTAAGTATACAATCATGATCGCACCTACAGCCATTGTAACGCCTCGTCGAAATTTCTTCGTTACTGGTATTAATCCAGACTTATGGATAATAAGCATCACCATTAATACTGACATTGTCAGACTCAGTGCTTGGAATATTATACCTTGGAATTGTTCCGCATACGCGTATGACATCGTACCCACAAATAGTCCTTTCAGCAAGGCATATAGTGGACTTGTCATAGGTGCCAAATGAGGCTTGAAACTAGTAAACATATATACGGCTGCTCCTCCTAATGCGCCAATTGGCATAAATATCTGCATAGGAAAAAAGTAGCTGTAAAAAGTGGATACCATAAGGATACTCAATAAAATCATTGTCTTTGTAACAGCACCACTCACCGTCATTGTTGATGATTCTTCCTCATATATAGGACCACCAGTTCTTTGCTTATCTATACCAATAGCCTTCGCTTTAGCGATTGTCTTATCGTTAAGCATTGGGTTATTAGATTTCATAAAATTTCTCATAGAATGTAGTATTTTTTCTTTTTATCTCTTAAGGGCTAATCTTACCTATTTGTTGAATATTTTTCGATGCTATCTTTTATTTTTTGTCTTCGATTTTCTGGGCTGGGATGTGTGCTTTGGAATTCTGGGACTTTTCCTCCACCACCACTGGCTTGCTCTAGTATATCCATCACATCTATCATTTGTAGAGGATCGTAGCCAGCCTCCATCATCAGTCGTATTCCCCAGTCATCAGACTCTAACTCTTGGTCTCTTCCATATTTCATACTCGCATATTGTCCGACCATGCTTGCAATGTTCATCATAGAATAATCACCACCAAACATAACCATCACACTTTGTACCATGCCTTGAATAAAATTTTGGCTGGCCATCCTTTCCCCACCATGTCTGTGAATTACATGTCCAATTTCATGACCAAGTACTCCAGCCAATTGATCTTCATTTTGCAATCTGGCAAATAATGCTGCTGTTATAAAGCACTGCCCTCCAGGCAAAGCAAATGCATTGACTGTCTGATCATCAGCTAAGAGATGGAAATCATAAGGATACTCAGACTGAGAGGCGACAGTATTTCGGACTAATTTCTCACCTACCCTATCCACAAACTCCTGAGCTTGAGAATCAGGATGCAATCCCCCATGTTGGGCAGCCATCTGGTTTACTGATTGTAATCCAAGCTGGACCTCCTCTGCTGGTGTCCAAGCAATTCTTTGATTTTCGCCTGTAAGCGGATTCAACTGCGTATTAGTCATAAACTTAACAGCCTGAAATGCAGCCATACCTAAGCCTATGATGAGCATCAATTTGAAACGTCCACTCCCTCCACTTCTGCCATAACCTCCACGGCCATATTGCTGTTGTCTTCTACCGTACATCTTTATTTAATGATTATCGTTTGTAATTTGGAGTCCTATATGTCAACGATTTCTGATCTTTAATAGTTCGTATTAGATAAAAAACACAATGAGTTGGTATAGCATAATACCGAATGCCACCCAAATGGAATAATCCAGATCTGGCATTATCTTTTTTATCCAACAAAATATGAAGACAGGAATTGTCGATAAGGAAATAAGAAGGATTGGATATCCTACAATATAGGCGCCATATCCCAGTGTTGATTTAGCAGTCCAGACTTCTGGCATCATCCAAGGAAATATCATGGCCGCTATACCAATCATAACCAAGACCAGTAGCTTACTCCACCATTCCGTTCTAAAATCCATAATGTTTTCGTCAGTTTATATCGACAAAATAGGAATTTATATGTGAGAATCCATTTATATCTTGAATCCTACTGTTAAAATTATTCTTGTAAGAGAGACTTCATTGAGGAGTTCCAAATCTCTTTCTTCTGTCAGTGCCAGATAAGGGACATAGCCCTCTTCTTCGGTTCTAAATTGGATTGCAGCATCCACATATATTCTATTGGCTCTGTAGCCTAAGCCTCCTGCAAGGGTGAGCACGTTGCCCAACTCGTTACGAAATGGTCTAAATTGGGTGGCTACTCCCAGTCTTCCTCGAAGTTTCTTATATCCCAATTCCCCGCCTACATTTATATTAAACCCAGATCCCAAATCCTCATCTATGATCTGATTTTCGAAATCTTGAGCCCCTTCATCAGCAGGGGTACTAAATTGAGAAGCAGTAAAATTGAAACTATTCTGGGTCAGGTCTATGTAATGCACATCGATATTGAAGAATCCTCTAACTTCCTTTATTATAAGCAGGCTACCTATACTTGCAGTAATTCGCATTGGTGTTCTCAGACGATAGTCAAATTCGCCATTTGGAGATCTCTGCAAGTTTGGAGCGCCACAACTATCACATGAGTATAGAAATGTAGTAGTGAAGGTGTCTGCTAGTCTATAAAAGGTAGGTGACTGAAAAGCCAACGCTAGTCTATATTTTTTCTTGATATTATATCCAACCCCTAGTTTTAGATTGAATCCAGTACCACTAGTAGTCAGTGACTGATCAAAGTTAAGGGTTTGGAATCCTGTATTGCCAACACCATCTTCTTGATAGAACCTGTTCTCAGTATAGGATACAAAAGGCACCCCTAAACCCACACCAAGGTTGAGGCCGGAATTAAGCTTGCCGGCCCAAGCCACCTGAAACTCATTGATTCCACCACGTCTGTCAATAATTTCTTGTTTGTTTGTCTGAAGGTCCGTTAAGTTATCTATAGCAATCGTATCCCCAAATACTGGGTCTATTTCAAGAACAGACAAATCTGTATAGGCAAAATTGAAAGGTTCCGCTATTCTTATGGCTTCACTTCGAAAAGCTAATAGGGCATCAAATGGATTGAGGTTATTTGAAGAGCCTCCATTTTCTAGTTCAAAGTTGAGATCATCGGCAAATCGTTCTGTGATCGAACCTACTGAGGTAGCTCTGTAGGAGAATAGCTCATCAAAATCCGCTATATTTTGCAATCCAACAAACCAATTAGAGGTCTTCAACTTACTGCCTAATGGTTTTTTGTGGGATACAAATCCTAGGTTGTCAAATTTGACTTCTCTACCATCACTAGTCTGACCTACCTGCTGTCCATTGAATGTATTGGTGGCATTAGGGTTAACAAAAATGCCTGAAACAGAAATCTCTCTTGATCTGAACTCTGCAAGGCCTGCTACATTAATGTTGGCAACACCGATATCTCCACCGAGTGAACCAAAGGATGATCCAGCCCCTACTACCCTAGCTGTACCACTTGGTGTGAGATAGCTATATCGAAGGGCATCATCTGTATTCTGAGAAATCAGGCTTAGCGACAAGCCTATAAGGATATATATAGTAAATAGAAGTCTCATATTTATGGATTAGATATAGGGCAAATATAGACAGCAAGGCGCAAAACTACATTGGGACTGATAAGTTAGACTCTATCCTATTAATGCAGTAGCCACAAAAAGGCCCTGATAGATCACTAACAACTTGACCTTGAGTACTTGGTAGATTAGAAAAAAAAATGGGTAGATGTTTTTAATACCTACCCACTTAAATTTATTCTGAAAAATATATTTGAATGTCAATCGTCTGAGTCAATCTAGACTATCTTCCTCTCCTAGAAGATCTTGATGATCCTGAGCTTCTGAAGCTGCTTCTGCTTGGAGAAGAACTCTTAAAGCTTGATCTGCTGCTTGAACCTGAACGCTTGAAAGTAGATCTTGATCCACTAGATGATCTTGCTGATCTTGTAGATGATGATCTTGACGTCCCGATACTAGGTCTAGAAGATGATGTTCTTGTAGTTCTTCTAGTTCTAGGCGCTGTTGTCGATCTGACTCCTGTTCTTGAGTTTGATCGAGCTGTACCTCTATATCCAGTAGTTGTTCTGGTTGCTGATGCTCTTCTTGTGCCGTTATAAGCTCCTCTTGTTGATGTTCGAGGATTAATAACTCTTGGCTGTACATTTGTAGCTATCGGTGCGCCAACTGGGCAACCGTAACCACCTCCTCTAGTAGCTAATCCTCCAAATGATGGTCTTACTCCAATAAATCTTGTAGTACCTATGTATGGGTTACCGAATACGGATGTCTGTCCGTAAAATCCGAATGGTGAAGTAGCATAGCTTACAAAGCCTCTTCCTACTCTGTTATTGGTTCTGATATAACCCCTACTCAATCTATCAAACACTACATATGAAGGTGTGTAATATGATAAGAATGGGTCATTTATTATAGAATTAGAGTAATACGAGTTATAGTAACTAGATCCTACTGGTCTGCTGAATCTTCTAATTCGAGATGCATAATAGTTGTCATACTCAGAATAGTAGTTATAATCGTTGTAATCTGCATTATCATAATCTGAATAATCTGCAGAATCATATGTTGTATCTTCAGTAGAGTAATCTATAGATACGTCGTTGTCGTCTTCTATATAGTATAAATCATCAAATTGTGCATTTAGTGATATACCTAGTATCATAAAGAAAGACAGAGATAATACATTCAATTTTTTCATTTCTTTTGTTTTTAAGTTGTCAGATAATCCTGCTGAACTTTTTACACTTTAAATTTATAACTTTTAAGCCTATCTAGGAGTTAATATCGTTTTAAAACCTGTCTTAACGACTATTAAAGTTTTTTAAGATTCAACATTTTGAATTACACTATATATGACGAATAATATTCTTTTTTGGTTCGGTTTTTAAAACACTTAATTGCGATTTTAACTAAATATTACAACATTAAGACATTACTTAACACTTTTTACACTCATTGTATCCTTCTATAACATTTCAAAAATTATGCTGATAGTCATATTAAGACTCCAACACGGCTCAATGAAGTCCTAATTTGAAGCTTATATCTATCAGCATATATGAATTTTGGACTAATCCGGCTCTTCTTTATAATTGCCTTGTAATGCACTAAACGCATAGAACGACAAGATAAATAAGTCAAAACCTTACTTTTGTGGCTTGAAATAAAAAAGAAGGTTATGGCTAAGGAAATTACTCCACGTTCTGAAAACTACTCACAGTGGTACAATGATATTGTCAAAAAAGCAGGCCTAGCGGATAACTCTGCTGTCAGAGGCTGTATGGTTATCAAGCCCTTAGGTTTTGGGATATGGGAGAACATGAAGGCCCAGTTGGACAAGATGTTTAAGGATACAGGTCATGTCAATGCCTACTTCCCACTATTTATACCAAAGAGTTTTCTAAGCAAAGAGGCTCAGCATGTAGAGGGATTTGCTAAGGAATGTGCTGTAGTGACCCATCACAGACTAATGAATAGTCCTGATGGCAAAGGTGTTGTGGTTGACCCCAGTGCCAGATTGGAAGAGGAACTGATTGTAAGACCAACTTCAGAGACGATTATATGGAACACCTATAAAGACTGGATACAATCTTATAGAGATCTACCGCTCCTTATTAATCAATGGGCTAATGTGGTCCGATGGGAGATGAGAACCAGACCATTTCTTAGAACTGCTGAGTTCTTGTGGCAAGAAGGTCACACGGCGCATGCCACTAAAGAGGAAGCTATAGAAGAGGCGCAGATGATCCATGAGGTCTATGCCAGATTTGCTGAAGATTATATGGCTATGCCCGTCATAAAAGGCGCTAAAACAGCTAATGAACGCTTTGCAGGTGCTGAAGATACTTATACTATAGAGGCATTAATGCAAGATGGCAAAGCTTTGCAGGCGGGTACTTCTCACTTTCTAGGTCAGAACTTTGCCAAAGCTTTTGATGTGAAATTTGCAGATAACAATAACAAAGAGGAGTATGTATGGGCTACGTCATGGGGAGTATCTACAAGATTGGTAGGTGGGCTTATCATGACACACTCGGATGATGATGGATTGGTCATACCGCCAAGATTAGCACCTGTCCAAGTAGTCATCGTCCCTATACCAAAACCCAATGAAGCAATAATGGAGGTGGCCGAAAAGCTCAAAGCTGAACTAACAGCCTCAGGTGTGAGAGTCAAAATAGATAGAGATAAGAAGAAAAGACCAGGGTTTAAATTTGCCCAATATGAGATGGAGGGAGTGCCGATTAGAGTTGGCATCGGCATGAGAGACTTGGAGAAAAATCAGGTAGAGGTAGCTCGACGAGACACCAAGGAGAAATCTTCTGTAGCTGTGGATGGGCTGGATAGATATATAATTGACTTATTAGATGAGATTCAAAATGGGCTCTTTAAGAAGGCGGTTGATTATAGAACAGCTCATACTTCTGAGACTGATGACTTCGAAGAATTTAAGGATATTCTAGAGAATAAAGGTGGATTTATAAAAGCACACTGGGATGGTACGACAGAGACTGAGCTCAAAATCAAAGAATTGACCAAAGCTACAATACGGTGCATCCCTAACGACGAGCCACTGTCTGATGGCAAATGTATCCTCACTGGCAACCCAAGTAAACGCCGAGTTTTATTTGCAAAAAGTTATTAACCGACAAACCAAGATTGAACAGAGAATCGTTTAGATCATTCAAATTATAAACACTAATTTTCAACTAATAAAAAAAATTCAAGCTTATGACTACTGATGATGTAATCTCACGATTAAAAACAGGTAATGATAATTTTGTCTTAGATAAATTGGATGGCAAATTACAAGATAGCAGTCGCCGAAATGCTTTGACAAGTGGACAAGAGCCTTACGCTATTGTACTTAGCTGCGCAGACAGCCGAGTGGTACCGGAGTTGGCATTCGATACAGGTCTGGGCGAATTATTTGTGGTAAGAGTCGCCGGAAATATCGCTAATAGTTCTTCTTTGGCCTCTATGGAATATGCCGTAGCCCATTGTGGATCTAAAGTTATCGTCGTACTTGGTCACCAAAGCTGTGGGGCTGTAACAGCTGCAGTAGGTGGCGGAGATAATGGATATAATCTCAACCACCTCTTATCGCATATAACACCTGCCATTACAGCAGCAGGTGAAGGCGCATCTATCACAGATGTCATTAAGAAAAATGCAGAACTTACTGCTATAGAACTAATGACCAGATCAGCTATCATTAGAGATGGTGTAGAAAACAGAGGTGTCAAGATTGTGCCGGCTTATTACAATCTCGATTCTGGAAAAGTAGACTTCTTATAAGAATTAATTAAAATTTTAAAGGAAGGCCTGTCCGCTTTAGCTAGGACAGGCTTTCTCTATTTAGGCTATACATTTACATTTTATACAAATTGAATGAATTCAGTTTTTGTGTACATGTTAGGCTCAGACTTTTGGTGCATCTTTGCAGTCTTATAGGAATACAATGAGAATACTTGCTTCCCTTCTAATACTGGTTCTTACAACTATAGTAAGTGCACAGAATAATGCGCTTGACTTCTCTGCTCAGGAAATTACTTATAGGGGTACAATTGTGGACAACAATACGGGCGACTTTATCCCTTTTGCCAACATCTCCATGTTTGAGGCCAAAACTGACATTTTCATCACAGGTACCTCTACTGAGATAGATGGTTCATTTGAAATTAAGACGAGTCATAAGGATGTATATATCGAAATCGGATTTTTGGGCTACAGTACCACTAAGATAGAAGACTACACCCTTGAGGATAATCTTGTAACGTTGGGTAAAGTATCATTAGTAGAAGAAGGTCAGGCTTTAGATGAAGTAATAGTGACAGCAGACAGATCTACGACAGAATTTAAGACAGACAGAAGAATATTTAATGTAGGTGCTGATCTGACATCTTCGGGTGCTAGTGCCCTAGAAGTACTTAATAATGTGCCCTCAGTTAATGTAGACATAGAGGGTGCGGTGACTTTGAGAGGCAGCAGTGGCGTGCAACTTCTACTTAATGGCAAGCCTTCTGTATTAGCAGATGAGGAGTCAGGAGCGCTAGGTAATATAACAGCAGAGATGATAGAGAAGATAGAAGTCATCACCAACCCATCTGCCAAATATGAAGCGGAAGGGACAGCTGGCATTATCAATATAGTCCTCAAGAAAAACAACAAGAAAGCACTCAACGGATCTATCTCGCTCAATACTGGTGTTCCCGCCAATCACAGTATTGGAGTAAGTCTAAATAAGCGAACCGAGAATTTCAATCTATTTACCCAGCTAGGTGTTGGATACAAAGAGCGCATATCCGATAACAGAAATAACAATACAAACTTCAGCACAAGATCATCAGTCAACTCTACAGGTACCGAAGAACGTAATGAAGGGTATTATAATATAGTCCTAGGGACAGATTACTATATAGACCCACTGAATGTGATTACATTATCAGGTAGCTACACTTTCGAATTTGAAGACCAACCCTCCTTGACAGAATTTGCCTTAACAGATAACTTTGGCACAACTCAATGGACTAGATCAGAAGTGACAGATGCTGGCAATCCGAAGTTACAATACGAGTTACAATACAAAAGAGAATTCAAAGACAACAAGGAGCATACCTTAGCATTCAGTGCTATAGGTAATTATTTTGCCAAAGACCAATCATCGGAATTCACCGAAGAATTGATAACAGGAGAACGAGACTTAACCGATCAACTAACAGAGACGGACTTTAGAGAAGGTAAATTCACATTTAACCTAGACTATACTAAGCCACTAGCTAATAACTTCTCTATTGAAAGTGGCGCACAGTATGTAGACAATACCGTTAGCAATGACTACCGCGTACAAGACTTTATAGATGGCAGCTTTGTCACTGACCCTAACCTGACTAATCTCTTCGAATACAACCAAGATGTATTGGGCATATATACTACAGGAGCATACGAGGGTAATACTTGGGGCATCAAATTAGGTGCAAGAGTAGAGCATACAGATTTATCTACATTACTGACAAATACAGGTGAAAATAATAATCAGCAATTTCTCGACTTATTCCCTTCAGGGCATGCTTCTTATAAAGTCAGTGAAAGGATTTCGCTTCAAGCTGGATATAGCAGAAGAATATACAGGCCTAGACTATGGGACCTTAATCCATTTTTCAATATCAGAAATAACTTCTCCATAAGGGCAGGCAATCCATTACTTAATCCAGAATACACTGATTCTTATGAATTAGGGAGTGTATTTATCTATGAGAAAA
>CAZPUF010000081.1:0-11709 GCA_964589705.1 uncultured Saprospiraceae bacterium
CATTGGAGACAGTAACCTCAAACTGGACTAAGGTCAGATCATCTTCACTATCACTAGTAGTTCCGTTATCCTGACATTCTATTATCGTCCATTCTGTAATGGACATACCGCATTCTGGAGAGCAGGGCGCAACAGCATCTAAGGCCAACTCTATATTGCAATCGTCATCTGAACTATCCTTAAAGGTTAATGTTATATTCTGATTGTCAACGGGTAGACTTAGCAGGAAATCAGAAATGTAGTCCGCTTCTCCTATGATTAAATTTTTTTCTTTAGAAATACTTTAGTTATCTATCCTTCCTTTCTGGAAGATTTTATAGAGGAGTCTTTTTTCAGTTTTTGCATAGCTCGATAGCTATAGTTCCTGACAATTTGCTCGGATAAGTCCATTACATCAGCAATCTCTTTATAACTCATATTGACATAATTACGGAGATACAATACCTCTTTTTGTTTTTCTGGCAATGAATCTAAGAGCTGTTGGACTAGCAGCTTGTCCTGAACTTTATTTTCAGATTCTATGATTTTACTTTCATTAGAATTTTCATACTGAGCAGAAAGAGTCGTTGTATTGGAATACAAGACTTTAAGATTTTTACGTGACTGACTTTTATAAATGTCTTGGTATATGTTCGTCTTGAGCGCAGAGAAAAGATAGACTTCTAGATTGTCGATTTCTTCTAGTTTTTTATGGTTTTTGGAAATCCAGAGAAATAGCTCCTGAATCGAATCTTCTACACTTAAGGATGACAGCTTCGGAGAGAATTTAATACCATACAATTTCAGCTTTCTATAATAGCGCCTATAAAGCAGATTAAGTGCGCCGAAGTCTCCTTCTGCAATCCGCTTTTTAAGTATTTGTATCTCTGAATCGTTGGTCATTGACCTTATTTTGTCTAGTAAATCTTTACCCTGTTTGCCAGCTAATTCTATTCTTTATCGCCAGAACTCAAACAAGTAGACGGCTCTAATCTACTGAAAATGAGGAGAAAACAAACTTTGACAAAAAATAATTTTAATATTCTTTGTCAGCGAAGGTTACAAATCGGCAATAAGTGTCATCCTCAAAATATACATTAATTACTTCTCTGGGAATTACACCTTTAGGACAAATGAGCGAGCAAGAATGAAAATTCAAGATTACAAAGGATATGAAGTTTTAGATTTTGTGGAGGATGACTACTTCAGGCAATGGGTCTTCTCCAAGGATAAGTCACTAGATTTTTTCTGGTCTGCTTATGTAAATAAATATCCTCTCCAGATAGATAAAATTGAGGAAGCTAGATCTCTTATTTCAGACTCACATGATTTTTTTGATAGCCAAGCTCAGTTAATAGCCATCCCAGAAATGGCATTTGACAATCGTATACCTGAGGAAACTCAGAATAAATCAAATCAATCATTTGAAATCCCATCTATAAGTAAAGCTAGATTTATGAAAATGGCGATTGCCTGTAGTATGCTGATAGCTATGGGTATATCCTACGGTTTACTGCAGTCTAGCTCAGAATCCCAAATACATTATGTTACTGGCCATGCAGAATGGAAAGAAGTTACTCTACCTGATGGCTCGCAAGTTGAGCTTAACGCTAATACCCAATTATCCTTAACAAAAGAGTGGGAAGATGGCATCAACCGACGTGTATGGTTGAAAGGAGAAGCTTTCTTCAAGGTCAAGAAAATACCTGCCACTAATGCCAAATTTACTGTCATTACAAAAGATCTAGAGGTAGATGTACTGGGTACCACTTTCAGTGTCAATACTCGAAATGACCACACAGAGGTATTTCTAGAGGAAGGTAAAATCACCCTTGATATGCAAGGGAAGGTAGAGCAAATAGAACCAGGAGAATTTGTTTCTTATTCAGGCACAAAAAAAGAGATTATAAATCGCTTTCAGAAAACGGAAGAAATACATTCCAACTGGAAAGACGGTGTACTCAAAATTACAGATTCACACATGGAGGAAATACTAAGTGAGGTAGAATCTATCTACGGGATAGACCTCATAGTAAAGGACAAAACCTTACTGCTAAAAGAAGGTTCCGTAGCTATTCCTGTGGATGATTTGGATATGGCTATTTCTATTTTGGAGAGAGTCCTCAATGTAAAAATGACTCGAAAGGGCAAACAAATATTCGTTAACTAATTCACATGAAAAAACCGGATGAGTATTGGTAGTCCCATCCGGCGAAAATTTCTATTACGCTTGATAATAAAAACCTAACACAAAATGAACAAAAAATTACACCTATTCAGCACCTTGCTAGTAAGTTTTTTGCTACTGTACGGCAGTGTGCTTAATGCCAATGCAGGTTTTGCAAATGGAGAAAGGTCTCTAGTAGAGATTTTTGACGATTTTGCTACGACTTATAATGTTTTCTTTTCCTACGAAAAAGCGAACATAGAAGATGTTAAAGTTGATTTTGATTTGGAAGAGAACGAGAAGTTAATAGACGCAATGGATAGATTGCTAGATTCTCTCGATTTAGATTATGAAATTATAGGAGATAAGTATATAGTCGTCTTCCAGAAATCAAACCAATCTGATTCTGACATCAGCAAGTTGAAGCATCACTTTAATGAAATAGAAAAGATAGAGTCTAAGGGCAACTTAAAGATATTCAACAAACAATCAGAATTTCCAACAGTTAGTCCTAATCAGTTAGGCCAATTAGCTAAGGTAGAGGAGATTGCAGAAATCATTCGTGGTTCAGTGAGAGATGATAATGGAGAAGGACTCATAGGCGCCTCTGTAGTGGTAGCAAATACTGGCATAGGAACGACCACAGATTTGGATGGTAGTTTCTCACTCAGCGTAGATGAACTTCCCGTTACCTTAGAGATTAGTTATACAGGATATACGACACAAACAGTTGTCGTTAGTGATAATGCTACTTCACTTGACATTGTTCTTGTGAGTGGCTTAAGTCTGGAAGAAGTGGTTGTAACCTCCAGAAAAAGAGAAGAATCCCTCAAAGATGTTCCAGTGGCGATTACTGCTGTCAGTGGGAGAAAGCTAGAGGCCCTGCAGGCACAAGACATATCCTCTGTTGCTGATGTAGCACCTAATGTCAATTTTTCATTTGCAGGTACTACTTCTGGATCACCGTCTGCTGCTGTTGTATATATAAGAGGTGTGGGCCAGAATGATTTCTTACAAACATTGGACCCTGGTGTCGGTATCTATGTAGATGGTGTATACATGGGAAGAACGGTAGGTGGTGTCTTGGATTTAGTGGATCCAGCTAGAGTAGAAGTCTTGAGAGGGCCACAGGGAAGTTTGTTTGGAAGAAACACAATCGGGGGTGCGATTAGTTTGACCTCAATGGATCCAGGTGACGAAACTGAAGGGTATATCAAAGCAACCACAGGAGCATATAGCAGAATAGGATTACAAGGATCACTGAATGTGCCATTCTCTGAAACATTCAAAGCCAGATTCAGTGCCAAGTATCACAGACGTGATGGATATGTGGAAAGGCTAATCGCTGGAGATGATTTAGGAAATGACAATTCTTTGGGAGTAAGAGCCAACTTTCTATATGAGCCTTCACAAAAGTTTAGATTGCGATTCAATGTGGATTATACCTTAGAAGATGAAAGAGGTGCAGCTGAGGAGCAGGTGGGCCCTGATGGCGTATTTGCGAATTTGTACAATAATAATATTTTAGGTGACACCTTATGTCCTCAGAGTGGAAATGCAGCCTGTTTTCAAAACACGATTAGTACAGAACCTTATACAACCAATGAAACAGCACCCAATTTTAGTGAAGTCAATTTATTTGGTACAGCCTTAATAGCAGAGTATGATATATCAGATATACTGAGTCTAAAGTCTATTTCTTCTTATAGAAATTTAGAGTCTGCATTTACTCGGGGTTCTGATGGTAGTCCTGTTGTCTTGTTCCAAACTCAGAATGAATATGACCAAGCACAGTTTTCACAAGAATTGCAATTGACAGGAGCAACTGATAAAGTAAATTTTGTGTCGGGTCTTTATTTCTTCAATGAAACAGGAAATGACTTAGCCAATGTAGAAGTTAACGATTTGCCTTTTATTCCTACATTCCCACTGTTGTCGGGCGGAGAAATAGATAATTCAAGTTTTGCGATTTTCGGAGAAGCCACTTTCAATTTAACAAGTAAGTTACACCTAACAGGTGGGCTGCGTTTCACCTCAGAAACTAAGCGATTTGATCCTAACTCATTTGCTGTAAATCACCCAACGCCTCGCTTCATAACTCAAGGTTTCAGAGAATTGGATTTTACTCGAGTAACTTGGAGAGGTATTCTAGCCTATGATGTGACTGATAATGTGAATGCCTATGGTTCGGTATCTACAGGATTTAAGAGTGGTGGTTTTGACTCAAGGTATACGAGCCCGACAGTAGACAATGAGCCGACGACATTCGACCCAGAAGATGTAACTAACTTTGAGATAGGTCTGAAGACTTTTATCCCTGCTGCAGACTTGAGATTAAATATAGCAGCTTTCACAGCTGACTATCAAAATATCCAAGTACAAGGTAATCCTCCAGGGCAGATCGCTACCGTCACATTCAATGGGGCAGAAGCATCCATCAGCGGTTTAGAACTTGAGTTGGATTGGTCGCCTTTCAGAAATCTCATACTGAATGGATCTCTAGGTCTACTAGATGCCCAATACGAGTCTCTTGATGAAAATTCTAATGAATTCACTTTGGAAGACAATCTTATAAGAACACCTACAAGTAGCTATAATCTTGGAGTTTCTTACTTGTTTGGTATTGGAGATGCTGGCTCACTATTACCTAGAGTAGACATCACATCTCAGAATAATATTCATTTTGAACCAGCTAATAATGATTTGGTATTTGAAGATGGTTATAACAATGTCAATGCAACATTGACCTATACCACAAAAAGCAAAAAAATCAATATCACAGCAGGTGTTATTAACCTGACTGATGAGCGCTATCTCCTAGCAGGTGATTCTAATGGCACTTTAAGTTATGCCAATGGCATCTTTGCGAGACCTAGAAACTGGTTCGCTTCTGTTAGATATGACTTTTAATAATAGGTTTGATTATAATAAATGCATCTGTATAGTAATACAGGTGCATTTCTTATATAACCCTTCTCTATTGATCACAATCAATAGTAATCGACCTTAGCTAGGAGAAGAATTCATATTATGCCAGAAATCGACACCAATAAAAAACAGAACATACTAAAGACAATCGGACCAGGGTTGCTTTTTGCCAGTTCTGCTATTGGCACGTCTCATCTGGTCTTGTCCACGCGTGCAGGAGCACATCATGGGATGATATACTTTGGTATCATCTTACTGACCCTACTTCTTAAGTATCCATTCTATGAGTTTGGGACAAGATATTCTATTGCTACCAAGAGAACACTAATCAGTGGATATAGAGCACAGGGGATATTACCTCTGCTTTTATTTTTTTGTGTTATCACTGTAAATATGTTTGCTGTCAATGGGGCTATAGGTGCTGTCTGCGCTGGGCTACTTAGCACAACATTGGGACTAGAAGTATCAGTGCATTTTTTGGCAGCAGTTGTTTTAGGAATAACTGTAGCCATCCTGTTTATAGGAAGTTATTCCGTGCTAGACAATCTTATCAAGTTATTGTCTTTTATTTTGCTCGTTACCATTTCTATTGCTTTTGTCGCTGTACTTATCAAGGGTCCTGTAGATAAAGTAGCAGAGGTCCCTTCATCCTCCATTTTTGAAGGCGCCGGTCTTGCCTTACTGGTAGGTCTTGTAGGGTGGATGCCAGCTGGCATGTCTGCCTCCACAATGAACAGCATTTGGGTTGTAGAAAAAATGAAAAGCACGAAGTATCATCCAACGCTGAAAGAAGGATTATTTGATTTTAATCTTGGATACATCTTTACCACTATTCTGGCCATTATGTTTCTGACAATAGGTGCCTACACCGTCTACGGCTCGGGTCAGCTGCTAGAGGGAAATACGACACAGTTTTCTAAACAATTATTAGAAGTATTCACAATCAATCTAGGCCAATGGTCCTACTGGATTATTGCAATAGCAGCCTTCGGGACAATTTATGGAACTTTGATCACAGTGATGGATGCTTTTACGCGAAGCTTTATTATCTGCTTAGAAGAGTTGATAGGTCGTTCTAAGACAGATGTGGATAGAAACAATAGACTAAAGAGAAATTACAAAATACTGCTGCCTATTCTTGGTGTTGGAAGTTTTTCCCTGTTTTACTTTTCTGCGTCGAGCATGATTAAAATTATAGAATTTGCCACTATCCTAGGCTTTGTAACTTCTCCGATTATTGCATTCTTAAATTTACGTGCCATAAGAAGTGACGCAGTTCCTGAACACTTAAGGCCAAAACCATTGTTGACCTATCTTTCCTATATTGGCTTGTTGGCTATTGGACTATTTGCTTTGTTTTACCTCTATACTTTACTGTGGGATTGACGTATTATGTACCTGTCATACAGTTATATGTCCTATAATTTTCTCTCCATGGTCTCTGGTGTTTTCTATAAATAGACTACTGGTTTTTTTACCACCATTAAGGACGCCTGCTAAGTATACACCGGATACATTGGATTCACATGTCTCGGGATTAAAGGTGGGAACATGGTTCTCATTCTCTTTGTAGTCAATTCCTAATTGATTCAGTAGCGTATAATCTGGGACATAACCTACCATAGCCAGCACGTAATCATTGGGAATCTCTAGGGTCTCAGTAGGCGTACGCAGAGTGACACTGTCTTCAGTAATATGCGTCACCTCTGTATCAAAGTACGCAGGGATAGAACCTTCCTTGATCCTATTCTCTATGTTGGGTAAGATCCAATACTTGACACGAGGATAGAGGTTAGGTTTTCTAATGGCCATCGTCACATTGGCACCATGCGCCCAGGTTTCTAGCGCTACATCACAGGCGCTGTTAGCCCCACCTATTACAAGAATATTCATTCCTATATACGGGTGAGGGTCATCATAGTAATGCTTCACTTTAGCTAAGTCAGCACCAGGGACTTCTAACTGTCTGGGGTTATCATAGAAGCCAGAGGCGATAACCACGTGCTTGGTAGTGTAGTCATTTGTATTAGTGCTCACGGTGAAGCCCTTTTCTGTAGACTGAGCGGTAACCACTTCCTGCTTGAAGGCAATATTGAGTTTATAGTGATGGGCAAGTCGTCTATAGTATTCTAGGGCTTCTTTGCGGGTAGGCTTTTCCGTATGTGAGATAAATGGAATGTCTGCAATCTCCAGATTTTTACTAGTGGAGAAGAAGGTCATGTTGGTGGGAAAGTTGTAAATGGAATTAACCAAAACACCTTTTTCCAAGATTATATATTTCAACCCTTTCTTGGAAGCTTCTATGCCGCAATTAATTCCTGCAGGACCGGCACCAATAATCACTAAATCATAAATCATTTCACTCACTTTATTTCCTTAGATTCTCTTATACAATCTTTAATTAGGATTAATAATCAGTATGAAAGATTCGTCATTTGTAATTGTAGTAAGTAATTGCTCTAACTTGAGTTTAGGTGCATTTTCTATCAAGGCCTCACCATATTTATTATAAAGTGTAAAATGGCCCTTAGCCAAAGATTTATTCTTGATATAATCGGTGATTGCGTTAGCGGTAGCTGGTCCAAACACTATAGAAGTTGTCTGCACTTCACAATCTTTTATTTCTGCTAAAAACTCAGCCCCTTGAGCGACTTCAAAATTTGGGAGTAACATAATCTCATCACCTGCTCTAAAGACGATGTCTTGTGTGTTAGAGATATTGACATCTGATTCCAAAAGCTGTTTTGCCCTTGAGGTGTCTTGAGTTATTGCAGTGATAAATAGGTTAATGGCATGACAAGGATCTAGTACACAATTTTCATCTATATTTCCATCACAATTATTATCTATTCCATCATCACATAATTCTGGCACCCCTGGATTGGTGGTTGGATCTGTATCATCGCAGTCAGTATTATTAACCACAAAGCCTGAAGGCTGTGTGCAGAAAGATTCACCTGTAGATGCATCTCCAAATCCATCTCCATCCATATCTGCATAAAAGGTGGTTTGTACTCCTTCATCTATTTGTCCATCACAATTATTATCTATCCCATCACATATTTCTGGGGCAGTAGGATGGATTGCTGCATCATTGTCATTACAATCAGTGTTGTCTGCCACATAACCAGAAGGGATTTCACAGGCATTAATAGAAATATTTGGATCTCCAAATCCATCTCCATCTGCATCCATATAATAATCTGCAAACTCACAATATTCAATCGTATTTAATCCATAATCGATATCTGATACACAGATGCAGCCACTATCAAAAAATGGATAGGTTCCCCATGCGCCATTGTATCCGGCGTAGCCATTTCCATTATCTGGATAGGTGTCATAATATGCTATGAGCACAGGCAAATCTGGAGTAGATAAATCATACATCTTAATGCCATCTTCATAATAAGAAATATAAAGCGTGTCGTCTTTGACAAAAGGGTTATGCGGTGTGGGATAGCCTGATGTTCCTAGTCTGTCTCTAAATGTATGCACCACATTTATATCTTGATTTGGGACTCCTAGATTAGCCAAATCCACAACTGATAATGGCAGACCAGTAGGCACTTCCTCTGCAAAGTAAGCGTAGCTGCCATCTCCATTTATCCAACTACTATGGTTGTAACCAGGAGAATCATATTGCCCTAAGATTTCTATATTATTCAGATCAGACATATCCCAGACAAAAAAACCAGTATTGCCATGAGAAGCATAAGCGGTATCATTCTGTACAAATAAATCATGTACATAGAAATTTGAGGCTGGCAGACCTGCTTCATCATCCAGTTCGATTTCATCAATAAGGGTCGGATGGTCAGGAACACTCAGATCCAGCATTACAAACCCCTCACTAACAGTGTTAGATCCCACGGCATATAAGGTTTGCTGAGCAGTATCTATATAAATATTGTGTGCTTTTGAGAAAAAGGACGTAGTTGTCAGTGCATGGGTCACATTGCCTCCAGGTAAAGCGGACATGTCAAATATGTGCAACCCTTCATTGCAACCATCACAGACTGCATAGACATACTCACCATAGGTTTTAAAGTCCCTCCATATTGCAGAACTACCACCATCATATCCAAATATTCTTGTAGGATTACTGCAGTCAGTGACATCAATTACCATTATAGAATCTACATTTCCTACAATTGCATATTCCTCTCCTGTCGGTGTTGTATATCCCCAGACATCATTGTAAGTTACACCACTTTTTGTAGGCATGCCTGATGGATTCCATTGACCTACTCTGACCATATTTAGTGAATCTTGACCTTGAAGCATAAGACCTAAGCAAAGAAAAATAGAAATCCATGTATATTTAGCAAATCGCATTATTGTAGGTATATGATACATAAAAAGGCATTACAGCATCTGAGGAAAGATCCAAAAATGCGTGAGATAATTAAAAGTACAACCTATCTGGAACTTCCACAATCTGGCAATGTATATAATGAGTTGGTTAAGTCAATTGCTTACCAACAAATTTCTTATAAGGCTGCGGATACTATCTATGGTCGATTTTTGCAACTGGTAGGTGGAGAATACTTCAGCCCTGAGGACGTACTGTTGTTGGGCGATGACGAATTGAGGGCAGTTGGGTTTTCCAGACCTAAGGTGACTTATGTACAGAATATTGCACGTTTCTTCCAAGAAAAAGAACTTTTTACCTTTGACTGGAATACCTTGACTGACAAAGAAATCATCAAATTGCTAACCGAGATAAAGGGGGTAGGAGAGTGGACGGTACAGATGGTGCTGATTTTCGAGCTTTTGCGAGAAGATGTTTTTCCCTCAAAAGATTTAGGTATTCAGCAAGCCATGATAGGTGTCTACAAACTAAAGGAAGAAAAGAAAGCACTGATCACCAAAATGAACGAAATCGCACAGAATTGGCAACCTTATCGTACCTGGGCAACACTATATCTTTGGGCCTGGAAAAGAGTGAATCCTTGACAATTGCATAAATGGATGATGTGGATAGAATTATAGGGATGTACAAAGGGCACCAACCTGGTCCTTTGTTTATCTGTTTCGGTGCGACACATGGGAATGAGCCTGCGGGCATCAAAGCCATACAGTTGGTGCTCAAGATGTTAGAGGTAGAACCTATCCGTCATCCGGAATTTGAATACGCGGGAAATTTTGTAGGATTGATTGGGAATCTTAATGCTTATCGACAAGGAAAGAGATTTATAGACAAAGACCTCAACAGGAATTTTAGTCTTGGTAGAATCAATCAATTGAGAAAAGGGCTGATAGAAGATGCGACCAGTGAAGACAAGGAACTATTAGAGATAGATGATACCGTTAGAATGTTGATAGAAAGATATGAACATTCGGAAGTTGTTTTGCTGGACTTACACACGACCTCCTCGTATGGAGGGATATTCACCATTTGTCGCGATAGAGAAGATGATATTAAGTTCGGTATGGCTATGCATGCACCTATTGTTCTCGGTATGTTGGAAGGACTAAAAGGAACGACCTTACATTATTTTACCACAGAGAACATGGGAGTCAAGACAACACCGATTACCTTCGAGTCTGGACAACATGAGGAAGACCTATCTGTCCCTCGTGCAGTGGCTGCTATTATTAACTGCATGAAAGAAATGGGGTCTGTAGCGCCGAATCTCGTAGAGAATCATCATGAGAAAATATTGATAAGATATTCGGCTGACTTACCTAAGGTGACAAGACTAATAGAGAGATATGCTATCACAGAAGAGGATGGATTTGTCATGAATCCAGGCTATACAAATTTTCAGAAAGTATCTCAAGGAGAACAGGTGGCAGCTGACAAGAATGGTGAGGTGACTATCTCAGAAGAAGGGAGACTACTGATGCCACTGTATCAGCAGCAAGGGGAGGAAGGATTTTTTTTGGTTAAAGATATACAATTAAATAAATGATAACTGAGGCGCAGATAGAAGAAACAATTGCCCAGATGGAGGCAGAGGAATTTCAAGATGATTTTGCGCAGACGCAAACTATCTTTTGGAATTATCTCAATTCGGATGGCTTTAGTGGGTTGACTGAAAAGGAAAGACAGATGATGTTCTTTGTACATTCTACGATATATCATACCTGCAATAAACAAATGGAGGAGATGTTAGCGTTTGATATCGAAGAATTCCAACATCATGAAGATCAAAATTGGACTTTGCGTGAAGAGGTGGCAAATGTAACAGAAGCTATAGATCAATATTTTGATGGTTTTGTAGAAGAAGACCTCCTTGCTTTTGTAGAAGATATGTTAGTCATAGATGAAGAGAGTGAAATCACCGAGTTGGGCAGAGAAGTGATATTCATAACCGCTAAGAGTTATATAGATTTCATAACGCAGGAAAATGGTTAATACACATTAATCACGAACTATCAGGATTGGAGCTTTATAATTACTTGTTCTAAGTGAGATATTGGAAGATGGTTCTACAGAGTTTGTAACCTCGATTCCGTATGCTCGTTATGAAGAAGTACTAAGACCAAAGGCTAAATGTATTTTGGTTGCAACCTGACGAATGGACTGCACTTTATCTAGTATCTAAAACAAGGACTTATAATCTTTAATTATTTAAAGTCCACTTTGTTACTAATGTAGGTAGTCGCATCATTCCATGCATGGCCCT
>CAZPUF010000082.1:0-11682 GCA_964589705.1 uncultured Saprospiraceae bacterium
GTGTGGTCGTATAAGTCTTAGGTGATAGTAGGAGAAAAATTAGATGAGCATAATTACATCTGGGTTACAAACCCAGACGATCGTGGTTAAATATCCTCATCTAAGGAATAGTGATAGTTCTTTATCTAATTGGCAGCCTTCTGGAAGCATTGAAGCTGTGAGGCCGGTAGAAAGTAATAACAATAGAATTCCTAGAATCCAATAAATCAAGGTTATGACAAAAGGAGGCAGTCGGCAGCATGTAGAAAGGTGTCGCCCCCACGGGGCTTACTTACTTATGGTGACGCTACACTGGGATAAATCCCAGTGATACAGAGTTATCACCCTTACGGGGTTCTTGAGATGACAATCTGTGATTGATACGATAAAAACTCATTAGAAAGACTCTGTAATTATTGTGGAGCCAGCTGTTGCAATACCAGTGATATATCGAGACTCGAATGGAGATGCGTTTTGGCAGGCTATGAGCAGAAGAATTAGAGCGGTCAAAAAAGAGCACGAAATGGTAAGAGTTGAGATGGTTTTTGTGAGTGGAGCAATAGAAGGTAAGGCACAAAAAATAACCTTTATTGCAACTAGATTTTTGGTGGATCCTGTCCTGAGCGAAAGTATAGAGCCGAATGGATTTTATCGATGAAAAAGTGACGAATAAAATTAACATAGGAAATATCTATTATAATTTTGGATAGCTATAATCACCAAATCAAAAAATCCTGACTATCCTTTCTTCGACATGCTCAGGACAACAATTCTGACAAAAATGAATGTAGTGCATAACTATCAGACAAAGGAGAGAGACACAATGCCAAGCTGAGGGTCATTTCATGGTTAAATCATTCTTAAATAAGGTCTCAATAGGAGTCAATACTGCGTATATTACTGTTATAGATTCAGAATACAAGGTGTAAAAAGAAAATATATGAAGACTAGATTATTATTGATCGTATTGATCTCAACATTAGCTTACAGTCCTTCTCAGGCCCAATTTGGCAAACTATTGGACAAAGCCAAAGAATCAGCCAATAGCCTCAAAAAGTTAGGCTCAGGTAGTGATGGATTGGATATTTCTGGTGGTCTTAAGGAAGCCCTTGAGAATGGGGTGTCAGAGGCTGTAACTACCCTCTCTGCAAGTGATGGCTACTTAGAAAGTCCCTATAAAATTCTTGTTCCAGAAGATGCGCAGAAGGTTATCAGCACTGTAAAGAAAATTCCTGGATTTCAAGACGTAGATAAGAAGTTGATCGCCAAGATGAATGAAGCAGCTGAGATTGCAGCAAAGAAGGCAACCCCAATTTTTGTGGATGCTATTACTTCTATGAGTATAACAGACGCTAAGGATATACTCTTTGGTAATGATGATGCCGCTACAAAGTATTTGGAAGGCTCTTCCAGACAAGCTTTGTATGCTGCCTTTATGCCCGTCATACAAGATGCTCTAAATCAGGTAGATGCCACAAAGTACTGGAACTCAGTAGTCACAAAGTATAATAAGATTCCTCTGACCAAAGATGTAAACCCAAATCTGGATGATCATGTCAATAATAAGGCACTTGATGGTCTTTTTAGTCTCATTAAAGTGAAAGAAGATGGCATCAGAAAAGATGTCAGCCAGAGGACTAGCCCACTGTTAAAAGACGTATTTGGGAAACTTGATAATTAATACAACTGGTTAAAGAATGTAGAATCGAATTTCACTAAACCAGAAAACAACCTGAGAGATAGAATTGGTGAAGTAGATTGAGTAATGAGTGAGGATGGGTGGAGACCCATCCTCTTTTTTTGTAAGTCTCTACCTAAGCATGGATATTAGATAACCTATTGGTAACCATAACGACTTTCATGGCTGTTGTTGTGGGCCCCACAGACATGTGGGTTTTATGCTTTCCCTTTTACAAAAGGTACAAATCTGAAGTCGCCGTGGATTTCCTTATCATACTGATCAGCATCTATCTTAATAATCTTATACATCTGTTTGATGTCAGTATGCCCGGAAGGAATAACCAAGATACCACCTATAACCAATTGGTCTAGTAAGTCCTGAGGTATCTCTGAAGCACCTGCTGTCACAATTATCCTGTCAAAAGGTGCAAACCTAGGAGCTCCTTTATAACCATCACCATGTAGGGTTCTAACAGATTCGTAGCCACATCTTTTGAGCCTGGCAGCCGTATCTCTATGCAGAGACTCATGGCGCTCGATACTATATACTCTACGGCAGAGATGTGTCAGTACTGCTGCCTGATATCCAGATCCTGTTCCAATTTCCAGCACCTTATCTTTTGGACCTACATCCAACAACTGCGATTGGAAAGCAACAGTATAGGGTTGAGAAATGGTCTGGTCTGATGAGATAGGTAAAGCTTTATCCATATAAGCTTGCTCCTCAAAAGCTTTGTCCAAAAATAAGTGCCTTGGCACTGAGCCTATGGCATTGAGGACATTATCATCAGTAATGCCTTTCTTAATGAGCTGATTCACCAACTGTCTTCTTAGTCCCTTGTGCCTGTAACTATCCTTCATATCGCCATTAATAACCGCAAATATGATTAACATCTATGGATATATACGCTAATACTAAAGACAAATTGCCATAATTAGGACATAAGTTCTTAATTTTGAAGGTTATATAAAGAATAATAAAGTGTTATATGAGTCAAATTCAGATTAAGTTTGGGACTGATGGATGGCGAGCAATCATCGCTAAAGAATATACCGTAGATAATGTAAAGCGGGTAGCAGAAGCGACTGCCAGATGGATGATGTCTAACTCAATGAAGTCAGCGGTAATAGGTTATGATTGTCGATTTGGTGGCACAATGTTCTCGGAAGCAGCCGCTCAAGTACTCTGTAATTTTGGGATTAAAGTGTATTTGGATAAATCCTTTGTGTCCACACCGATGGTATCTCTCGGTGTAGTCAAGTTAGCAGCTGACATGGGTGTAGTCATAACGGCATCTCACAATCCACCCAACTACAATGGTTTTAAATTAAAATCAGCTTATGGTGGTCCAACTATACCTAAGCATATCGCAGAGGTAGAATCCATTATTCCTGATTCGCCTATGGGCAAATTGGAGTCTCTTGAGCATTATGCCAGTGATGGGCTACTTGAGTATGTCAATCTGGAAGACAGTTACATAGAGCATGTCAAGGAAGGATTTGACCTAGACCTAATTAGAAGTTCCAATATCAAATTGGCTTATGATGCAATGTATGGTGCTGGTCAAAATGTTATACGTAGATTATTTCCGGATGCGCATCTTCTACATTGTGAGTATAACCCATCTTTCCATGGTCAAGCGCCAGAACCAATACACAGGAACCTAGGAGAGCTATCAGCTTTTCTTAAGGATAGCTCAGACTATAACTTAGGTCTTGCTAATGACGGTGATGCAGACAGAATAGGTCTCTATGATGGAGAAGGAAATTTTGTGGACTCTCACCATATTCTACTCCTGCTATTATATTATACCTATGAGCATAAGAAACAGGACGGTAAAGTTGTCATCACTTTTAGCGTAACCAATAAGATGAAAAAGTTGGCGGAGATCTATGGTTTGGATATCGAAGTCACTAAAATTGGCTTTAAGTATATCGCAGAAATCATGACTAAAGATGATATCCTGGTCGGCGGAGAGGAGAGTGGCGGTCTTGCCGTCAAGGGACATATCAAAGAGCGAGATGGTATTTGGATAGGGTTGATGATTATGGAATTCATGGCAAAGACGGGTAAGTCATTAAGTAGCTTAATACAGGATGTGTATGATAAAGTTGGTCCATTCAAGTTTGATAGAGATGATCTTCATATCGAAGACTCAAAGAAATGGGCCATTATGGATAAGTGTAAAAATGGTGAGATAACCAGTATTGGCGATAAAGCTGTTCAAAAAACTGAGAATATTGATGGTTATAAATTCTATCTCTCAGATAATGAATGGGTGATGATTAGACCATCTGGTACTGAGCCTGTATTGAGAGTCTATGCACATGCTGCAGATTATGACGCCGTACGAAAAATCTTAAATGATACGCATAAGACGTTGCAGGAAGGCTTAAGTTAATTGGGTAGTTAAATTGCTTCTTGGCTAAAGCTTCTCTAATTTTTTTGAAAAAATAGAATAACGATTTTGGACTATCATATTTGTATTGAGCATAGGCAATCTAATTGTTGTTGTCATCATTATATACATCTTTGATGAGCAATGAATAATATATCAAGAGATTAAAATTAGGGCCTGCTCATCAAGCAGGTCTTTTTTTGTATTAGTAAATTAAGCATATGAATCTAAAGGATAGAGTACGCATTTTTGTCGAAGAGACTTTGGATGTACTGTTTCCTGTTCGAATGGGTCGCCGTACAGCAGAGGAAAATTGTAATGCAAATTTGGAAGAGACGTTATTGCAATTACTCGATAGCAACCTACTGCAGTCTGAAATAAAAAATGAAAGCGTAGCAAGTGCATTTGTCCAGCAGCTAAAGCAATTGCGAATGACCTTATTGAAAGATGTAACAGCAATCTACCAAGGGGATCCTGCTGCAAAATCCCAGATCGAAATCATATTAGCTTATCCTGGATTCTTAGCG
The DNA here is from genome assembly GCA_964589705.1 of uncultured Saprospiraceae bacterium. Taxonomy (GTDB): domain Bacteria; phylum Bacteroidota; class Bacteroidia; order Chitinophagales; family Saprospiraceae; genus RFSX01. Next base: position 4,586 of record CAZPUF010000082.1, read on the forward strand.
ATAGCTGCCTATAGAGTGGCTCATTGGTTACAGGATAAATCCGTCAAGTTACTGCCACGAATGATTACAGAATATGCTCATGGTCTGACAGGGATAGATATACATCCTGGAGCTCAGATTGGGGAGCATTTATGCATTGATCATGGTACAGGTATAGTTATAGGTGAAACAACTATTATCGGTGATCATGTCAAAATATATCAAGGGGTGACACTTGGTGCTCTGAGTGTAGAGAATAGGGAGATGACTGAGAAGAGACATCCTACCATAGAAGACAAAGTCATTATCTATGCACAGGCTATTATCCTAGGTGGAGATACGATTATAGGTCATAATTCTATCATTGGTGGAAATGTATGGCTGGTCCATAGTGTACCCCCGTTTTCCAAAGTCTATTACAAAAATGAAAGAACTGTAAATTCAAATAATAAGAACCTAAGCAAATAGAAATGAGAGATTTTACAACACTTATTGGAAATACACCCTTGGTGAAAATTGACAGGTTAAATCCAAACCCCAATGTGGCGCTATATGCGAAACTAGAAGGCCAAAACCCTGGGGGCAGTGTGAAGGATAGAGCAGCTTACTATATGATAAAGACGGCTATGGATGAGGGTGCACTCAAAGAAGATGATATCATTATCGAACCCACCAGTGGTAATACAGGAATAGCCTTGGCTATGATAGCTGCAAGATTTGGGATAAAAATCAAATTGGTTATGCCAGAAAGTGCCACGCCAGAAAGGATCAAAACGATGAAAGCTTATGGCGCGGAAGTCATTCTTACACCTGCTGCCAAAACTATAGAATACTCTCGAGCATGGGCGAAAGAGCAAGCGGAGGAGCATGGTTATATACTCTTAGATCAGTTCAATAATCCTAACAACAAAATGGCCCATATCAAAACCACCGGTCCAGAGATTTGGAGAGATACAGAAGGACAAGTGACACATTTTGTATCTTCTATGGGAACGACAGGTACGATTACTGGCACCTCAACTTATCTAAAAACACAATCTTCAGATATCCAAATTATTGGTGCTCAGCCAACCCCAGGAGATAGAATTCCCGGCATAAGAAAGTGGTCAAAGGAATTCCTTCCGGGCATCTATGAGCCAGATCGCGTAGATGATATTATTCTTGTCAGCCGAGACCAGGCAGTGGAGTATGCTAGAAAGCTCGCACAGGTAGAGGGCATTATGGGAGGTATGTCGAGTGGTGGTGCTTTATATTGTGCATTGCAAGTCGCCAGCAAAATCGAGAAAGGTGTAATCGTATTTATTGTTTGCGATAGGGGAGATCGCTATTTGAGCTCAGAATTATATGATTTGTAATGGCTAAGCTAAGCCGTTACATTTTTTATAATTGTAAAAAAAAGATTGGAGGACAGCTCTCCCTTCTCCTGGTAGAGAGTAAGGTGGTATGAGTAGAATATGGTGCGAAAAAAAAGGCCGCCCTTTCGGACAGCCCTTTTATGTCAGATGAGTAATTTCTTAATAGAGGTAATTGTCTATTTTGCCACCTCTAAGTAGGTTGTAAAGAATTGTGATCACTTCTTTCATGGTCGATTGTGTTTTAGGTTGATAGATATTTTTAACTCATTTTCTTCTTGATATTTTCACCAAGGTCATTCAGGGTTTCTTTGATTTCCTCTAAGCTCTCATCGGCATATTTAGCAATTGAATCAATATTTATTTCTTCTCCTTTCATGGCTAATCTGTCAGAAGCTGTCTTCGCTTCAGGAACAAATATCCAGAGTAATATATATGGTATAAAGCCTACAAAGGTGAATGCTATTAGTATAAATAGTGCTCTAATTATGTTAGGAGAATGTAAGCCAAAGTAGGCCGTCAATCCTGATGCTACACCACCAATCATTTTGTCTTCTGGATCTCTAAATAATCGCTTGCCTGTACGGTGAGATGTGCTACTGTTTTCAGCATCATCAGTCGACGTGAACTCCTTCGGCATGCCCATAATTTGTTGGATTTTATTGACATGGGACATTGAAATGATGCTTGTGCCTCCTTGCATCTGATCTTCAAAAAGTTCTGCTATTCTTGCCTCGATGTCATATATAATAGTCTCTTCTCCGTTGTTACCTTCAAAGTAATTCTTGATATCTGACAGGTATTTCTCTAATGTACGGTAAGCATCCTCATCTATTGTGAAAGGCTTTCCAGCTAGATTTATATTGACTGTTTTTTTCATTGATTTAATATTTATAGTTCAAGTTGGTTATTTAGTAACTTTATTGACAGCTTTCTCCATATCCTTCCAGGTGTTTTTGAGCTCACCCAAAAAGTCTCTTCCGCTGTCTGTAATGAGGTAGTATTTGCGTGGCGGGCCAGATTTAGATTCTTTCCAATTATAACTGACCAGCTCTGCTCTTAGTAGCCGATTGAGCAAGGGATAGAGGGTGCCCTCTACGACGATCATTTTGGCGTCCTTGAGTTTTTTAATGATGTCTGAAGGATACATCTCCACCTTATCTATTATAGATAGGACGCAAAATTCTAGTAGTCCTTTTCTCATTTGTGCTTTTGTGTTATCGATATTCATTGTATTGCATGATTCAGTAGTATAAAAGGTACTATGCATAACATAGTTCCAAATATAACATAATTCTAAGCCCAATGCCCACTGATTTCAGACAGACGCATTAATTTTAAGGACGAATGATAAGAAGATTGAGTCAATAATAATGATGTCACTTATTCGAGGGAGAACAATATGTCTTCATTAATATTATTACATGTATGAGCACCAATCCACTATTGTTATATGATGGAAAATGTATTCTATGCAACAGAGCTGTCCAGTATGTGCTCAAGCATGAAGCCGAGCACATACTACATTTTGCGCACATAGAAAGTCAGGTTGGGCAGAAGTGGATGCGTACAATAAGTTCAGAAAGGGGACTCGTTGACACGCTTGTCTTGGTAGAAGATGGGAAGGTGTTCTTATATAGTGATGCTGCACTAAGATTGTGTCGCTACCTTAAAAGACCATATTCATTCTTAGCTATAGGCAGGATTGTGCCTCGGCTTCTACGTGATGGAGTGTACCGCTTTATTGCCAGAAACAGGTACAAATGGTTTGGAGATATAGATACTGAATGTCTTGTCCTCAATCTCTCAGATCGTCAAAGATTCCATAATGATGCCTGACGAAGTCGAGTATATAGCGCTTACTTTCTTGTATAATTTGGCGCCTCTTTGGTAATTGTAATATTATGTGGATGACTCTCATGTATGCCTGCTGCTGACATTTTTATCATCTTGGCTTTTTTAAGTGCAGAGATGTCCTTTGCGCCTACATACCCCATGCTTGCTCTAAGACCACCAATATATTGGACCATCACCTCAGCTACCGTCCCTTTGAATGGTAATCTACCTTCTATTCCTTCAGGTACTAATTTTTTTACATCATCTTCCACATCTTGGAAGTACCTGTCTTTAGACCCTTTCTGCATGGCGCCAAGAGAGCCCATGCCTCTGTACACTTTAAATTTTCTTCCCTGATATAAGATGGTTTCTCCAGGTGCTTCTTCCGTTCCGGCAAACAGTGATCCTGCCATAATACAGTCTGCCCCAGCACAGATTGCTTTTGGTATATCTCCGGTATACTTGATACCTCCATCACCTATTATTGGAATGCCTGTGCCTTCTAGTCCTTTTGCAGCATTCATGATTGCTGTCAATTGAGGTACGCCAACACCAGCTACAATTCTGGTTGTACATATACTTCCAGGTCCAATGCCTACCTTGACACCATCAGCTCCAGCATCTGCTAGTGCTTTGGCAGCAGCGGCAGTTGCTACATTTCCGCCTATGACTTGGAGGTCAGGAAAGTGATTTTTGATATGTGTAACCATGTCTAATACACCTTTTGAATGTCCATGTGCTGTATCTACTGCGATGACATCTACATCCACCTCCACAAGCGCCTGTACCCGCTCCATAGTATCTTTAGTCACACCTACAGCAGCGCCAACGATTAGTCTTCCGTGAGAATCCTTGGCAGAATTTGGGTAATCCTTCACCTTCATGATATCCTTGTAGGTAATCAGACCAATGAGTTTGTTGCCACTATCTACTACTGGTAGCTTTTCAATTTTATGTTTTTGAAGAATATTCTGTGCTTCCGCAAGGGTGGTGCCCTGTGGAGCTGTTATAAGATTAGAGTCAGTCATCAGCGATTTGACTGGTAGCTGATCATTGGTTTCAAAGCGAAGATCCCTATTGGTCAATATGCCTATTAGAATACCTTTGGCATCTACGATAGGTATTCCTCCAATCTTATAAGTATTCATCAGACTTAGTGCATCTGCTACCTTAGCATCTTCCTTGAGCACCACAGGATCGATAATCATTCCACTCTCAGATCGTTTCACTTTACGAACATGCTCAGCCTGCTGACCAATAGTCATATTCTTATGGACCAGTCCTATGCCTCCTGCACGAGCCAAGGCAATGGCTAATCTGTATTCTGTAACTGTATCCATTGCCGCGGAGACGACAGGAATATTGATGTGTAAGTCTTTTGTAATTTTTGTTTTGAGGTTGACATCTACTGGGAGTACTTCAGAATAATCTGGAACAAGTAGGACATCATCGAACGTCAGAGCCTCTTCTAGTGGTGTGTGATTTCTATCCATGTGCAAATCTATAAAAAAAATCACTGCACAATGTGACCACTATTTTAAAAAATATCATTCCTTTATGAGACCAATATTGGCTTGATAAGACAATTGGAAATGTTATCTGTATTTTCAGACGAGAGTTATATGAAGAAGGCCATCCAAGAGGCCGAGGTGGCGTATGCAGCTGGAGAAGTGCCTGTAGGTGCAGTTATTGTCTGTAATAATGTTGTCATTGCTAAGGCACATAACCAGTCCGAGAAACTCGGCGATATTACGGCCCATGCTGAAATATTAGCGATTACCGCTGCCTCCAATTATTTAGGAAGTAAGTTTCTGACAGATTGCACTTTGTATGTAACCTTGGAACCGTGTGTCATGTGTGCAGGCGCAATTAAGTGGGCAAGATTGCAAAGAGTCGTATATGGCGCCTCCGATGATAAACATGGTTTCATGACATTTGGCAAAGAAGTCTTACACCCATCCACCACTTTGGAATATGGTATCTACAATCAAGAATGCACTGACTTGATGAAAAATTTCTTCAAGGAATTACGCTAGAGATCAGTACTAACTGCACCTTAACACTTGTGTTAAACAATCATAATTCCAAGCGAGGTTATTCAACCTCTGCTTAACTTAATAGTCTAAGGACTTACATTGATTGACACTAAATACTACATTATGAAAAGGATAATTCTAATTTCTGCAGCATTTGGATTTCTTATAAGTATGACCTCTTGTTCTAAGAATCTAACCTACTTTACGCAAGACCTGTACGCAGAAAATCAATGGAATGAAAATGAACTCAGAAGCATACAGTTTTATGTTAGTCAAGATATAGTGCTGTATAGAACAGCCAGTGGTGGTTCTTCTACTATAGAAGACGGGAAGATAGAGATCAAGAGCCGACGAAAAGTAGATGAGATCAAAATTAAAAGGGGTACTCCAGGGACAGTTGTGTTTTTACCTGAAGAAGATAAATACGGTGTAAGTTTTGACGATAGTGGCGCCTTCTTAATATTTGGTCCAGGAAAGAATACTCGCGGAAGATATACACTTAAGGCAAAAAAGTGGCGTGTGAATCGTAGAGGAGGGATTATTACTTATAATGGTGAAGAATACTACACAGATTCAGACAGTGCTTATGCGGCACTCATGGTAGACCTTCGGAAAGCCCAGAAGTCATCAGTATCCAAATCCACCGCTAGTGGTCGAAAAGTAAATTAGGCTTGATAAGATAGAGCTAATTGGGCTCATATTATATAGATTCAAATTCGATGTTAAATGAGAATGATAGTGCTATGCTCAATTGTAATCTTTATCTCATGTGACATGCCATCAAATGACAATAGGTTATCTGGCAAATATATTGGTGAAGTGGATTCAGGAGTTAATCATATGTCTACTTCTGTACTAGAATTTAGCAATAAATTTAGGTTCAAACAAGTCAGATCGACAACCTCACTGGAGAACAGAATTCCTTCAACCATTATCTATGAATCAGAAGGTAAATATCAAAAGGAAGGAGATCGGATTGTTTTATTGCAAGAGTATCAAAGGACAAACCACTTGATGTATGGAGAAAATCCAAATGCATTGAATTTTGATTCACTTGGAGTTAGAAAATCTGCCTTAGTAGTACTTGATACAATATTTGGGAGAAGACAGATGATTGACACGCCAAGTGAGGTACACTATAAATGTAGTCAGAAACCCAATTCAAAATATATTTGGAATGAAAGGGAGTGTTACCTAATGTATATTAATACTGAGAAGTCTAAGGATTCGAAAAATTATTGCTCAGAACTTAGAAACAGTCAATAGTGAATTAAGCATTATCTATCGATGCTGGTCTACAAGAATAACATTACCATCAGGATCTTTGACCATAAAGCTGGCCGGTCCAGTGCCATCTTCTGGGGCATTTACCATAAAGGGAAAATCGGCATCTTGTAATTTTTTCTGAATATCTCTGACGTCGTCGAAGTCCTCAATCTCCTTACCTTGCTCATCCCATCCCGGATTAAATGTCATAATGTTACCTTCAAACATACCTTGAAAGAGTCCCACCAGTGCATTATTGTTTCGCATAATCAGATAATTCTTTTCCATTTCTCCAGCTTGTACGATAAAACCCATTTTTTCATAGAAGGCCTTTGATGTAGTTAGATCTTTGACACTGAGGCTGATGGAGAAAGCACCTAATTTCATTTGCGTAGTTTTTTAATTATTATAAATATTGTCTTTCTATTCTAAGGTAACTAATTCCACTCTATCATCCAGAATTAATCTCACTTGCTTACCTTCATGATATGATATTTGCCTTTAAAGGATTTACCCCAGTTGTCCACCCATCAGCCTTTGTCCACCCATTGGCGGCGGTGACTGGCAACGTAACCATTGGTAAAGATGTATACATCGGCCCTGGAGCAGCAATCAGAGGTGATTGGGG
>CAZPUF010000083.1:0-11681 GCA_964589705.1 uncultured Saprospiraceae bacterium
CTTGATATGTTGTCAAAGAAAAAGTTAAAAAAACCGCTACTCTTAAAAACCAAGTAATTTTATTGATCATTTACTGCCAGTTAAAGAGTTTAATAAATTTAGTTCAAGGTTTGCTAAAGGAATTCCAAAATTGTTTACCCCCCAATTATGAAAATCTTCAAGTTTGTTTCCAAAAGCTTGCGAGTTTTTGAAAGTTGAACTTCCAGAATTATACAACTCTGAAAAACCATCTTTTCTTATTACTTCAACGTCATGATAAACCTCAGATAAAACATAAACAGTTCCTATAGCTGGAATTGATGATCCAGCGGCTGCCTTGGTAACAATACTCGCTGTTAACTTTGAAGAACCGTAGAAATATTGCAGTAAAGCGCCATTATAATCCTCTTCAGCCAAAGAATTCGTAACTTTATAACCAGCATTTCCTACAGATACTATAGCGCCAGCAAATGATAATTTTTGAGTTAATGACGAGCTAACTCCAAATGCTTCACTTGAAACCTTTGCCACATCAATAAACGTTTTCAAGTTCAGAAATTCATCTATTTTTTGAGATGACTCACCATTCATATCATAAAATGCAATTGGGTTATTATCACTATAACTATACAAATTCGTATTCCACACAGGATCCTCACTCAAAAACCTTCCAATCTCAGGATCATAATACCGCGCCCGCATAAAATGCACATCATCAAAATCTTCTTGCACACCATGCATCCCCACAAACTTGAATCGATTGTCATCTGCTTCTACGTTTATTAAGGTTTTTCCAAAAGCATCATATTGATATTCATGTGTCACACTTTCATTATCATCTGTCATCATAATCGTACTGCCCCTAAAGTCTCCATGATAATAATGCATAGTTCCATCAGCTTTTTCTCGTGAAATCAATTCTAGTCCGTAGACATAATAATGCTGAACATTGTCAGATAAATCTGTTTCCATCAAGACCTTACTCATTCCCGTAATGTCTAGTACAAATTTGGTAAATTGTCCATCTATAGTTGCCTGACGTCTGTTGCCTAAACCGTCATACGCATATATGGCAGAATGATCTCCAGAAATAGAAGTCAACAAATCATGGTCATCCCAGGTATATGATCTGCCTGTCTTACTGATCATATTCCCATTGTCATCATGATCGTAATTGACATTGTTCCAATCTACAATCTCATTGCGATTGTTGTAATTGGCTGTAGTTGTTTGATCTGTATAGGCTGATGTTTCCAAGTCCATATTCGTCAGTTCAGACAGGTGGTTTCCATTTGGATCTAAGACATAATCATAGCGATACAAGGTATCTCCATTTGATTTCAAACTAAACTTCTTAATTATACGTCCAGATACGTCATAATTAAACACCGTCTTGATTCCATTTGGATAAGTCACAAAGTCTAAGCGATTATCATCATAGTAGTCGTAAGTAGTTACATTATTATTCCAATCCGTTACCGAAGCTAACCTATCTACATCATCGTAATCATACTCTACAATCTTATTTCCAGGGTATTCTATTTCTTTAAGATTGCTATTTAAGTCATATGCATAATCAATATATACTCCATCATATGATACTCTAGTTACTCTGTGCAGATCATCATAATTATAACTCAAGACCTTATTATCCTTCGTTACTGTCTTCAATCTGTTTTTAGCATCGTAAGTGAACGTTGCATAATCATTACTCAACAAATTCCCACTTCCATCATAGACATAATCCAATTCTTTACCATCTGGTTTTTTTACCCCTATCAGTTTCCCCTCTTCATCATAATCAAATTCCTTTGTCGACCCACCAAAACTGATACTTTCCAGCCAGTCAAAATACCCATAGCTCATCTCTGTTTTATGTCCCAACGCATTCTCAACAAACTTCAAATTTCCATTGCCATCAAATTCGTACTTGGTCTCATAATCCAATGGATTTGTTGCCTTAATCATAAAATCCCTATTGTCATAATCAAAACTGCTCGAATGTCCATTCGGATCTATTTGCTCAATCACCCTACCGATCATATCATAATCGGCACTGGTTTCTATTCCACCAGGAGCTGTTATCTTTTCAGGATTTCCAAAGTTATCGTAATCAATTTCTGTTACAATACCTTCTGGGTTAGTCATCTTAGTCACCAAACCATAATTGTTGTGATCATAAGTTGTTGTTCCAATAGGCGCTACAACAGATTTTAAATTTCCAGATCCCCCATAAGTGTATGTCGTAAGCTTATTTCTTGGATTTTCATAAGTCTCAATGTCATGTAGAGGTGTATAGGTAAACTCATGTTCTACATTGTAGGGTTGTGTAATTTTGACAACATTCCCATTTAGATCATACTCATATTCGGTTGTGATACCATCAATGACAACCTTTGTTGGCAAGGTTGGATTAGTGGGGTCATTGTATTCTGCTTCCTCTAAATCATTTGTTGGCGTATCCAAGGAAGTGACCTTGCCTAAATCGTTGTGTTCATAATTATAACTATAGACATTTGTTCCATCATCTACTGTTACAGTTGAGCTGGTTCTTGCTTGAGGTGTTCCTCCTAAATCCCAATCTACAGTTTGGGATGTTATTGCACCTTGAGCACTGTTTGTCTTTGAAGAAGTTAATTTTCGCTGTTCATACGTGTTATTAATGAAATTGCCATTGGGCAAAGTAATGATACTAAGCAAGTGTTTATCATCTTCATTGGGCAAGTAATTATATGTTGTGGTATGATTTTCTGCATCCGTATAGGTCTGTAAATCTATTCCACTCGGTCCTCCATAAGTGAAGTGTACCGTTCTGCCCATTGGGTCTACCACACTGCTCACTCTATTGGAATTTGTGCCATAATTAAATGTTAGTTTTCGTCCTGCTGTTCCTGTCACCTGCTTCAATCTGATTCCTCCTCCTGTAAAGGATTCGTAAGACAATGTGATGCTGTTACCATTTCTATCCTCAACTTTTGTCAAGACGTAAGGCCAATCATCAATAACAGTGTTGATTCTTTCAAAAGTGTATTTGTCTTGATTCTTTTTTGTAATGGTAAATTGATCAATTGAACTGTTGTGTGAAATATCATCATAGTTTCCATCGGTCACTTTTGTAAAGCTGCCAGCGTTCTCTTCATACACATGCATATTACCATTTGGCCAAAAGACAACATAGCTGTCTGGTTGGTACAACCCGTAAGCAGAATAATCGTATCCTTCTATTTTTTGAATATAGCAGTTGTAACTGTGACTCCATCCTGAACCAAGCGGCTGAAATGAAATCCATTCATCAGAACTGTCGTATACACAAAACAATTCGTCAGGCAAATCTGTCAGATAAGAATTGTAATTGTGCGCAAATACCAACGGTAAGTTGCGCCCAGGAATATGAAAACTACTTTTAGCATATTGATCAAAATTAGCATCAGCAATACCAGGATGTTTAGCTAAATTATGAGGTGTATAATTGCCTGGATTGTAGAAATCATCTGCTTCTGGAATCTGAGTTGAACATGCCGTACAATTATTTAGCAATCGGTATAGCATAATGAACACTTCTAGTCTAGTAGCAAGGTCATCTGGCCTGAACTGGTTCTGGCCACTAGAAATAATTCCCAAGTCAGTCAGCTTCGCTATGTACAAATATTCTGGATGTGAAACAGGAACATCATTAAATGGTGAATAAAAAATATCCTTACTAAAATTAAATGCTTCTACTATAACCTTTGCTACTTGACCTCTCGTAACTGAAGATCCTGGTCTGTAGTTATAAAATCTTCTATTAAAGGGAGATACTCCATCACCATATTCCAAGTAGGACAAAACTTTACCATAGCGAGCATAGGCTTGATTGGCTTGATCCTGCATGTCTCCAAAAGGAACAGGAAAGTCATCAGCATCGGTAGAAGCACCTGCATTAAAGTCGAAGAGTGAAATAAATATCACTTTAGCCAAATCTTCTTTGATAATTGTATCATCAGGTCTTACATCTCCATCTGTAGGTTGATCGACTACACCGAACCCACATAGATACTGTACAGCCTCATAAGCTTCAGTATTTCCTGGAGTTGGGTTTGTGATAAAGCAATTTCCAGCAGGATTGAGGACGGTAACATTTCTAGGGTTCAGGAAATTTTGCTGTTCTACAACAAACCAAGGATCACTGACTAAAACCGGGTTTGGATTATACTCTACAATGATTGTGTGATTTCCCGCAGTGCTATTTGAAAAATCAGTACTTGTAGATAGGGTGTGAGTTTCATTTAATCCTAATGTAATATTATCATTTTGCACCAATATATTTTGAGTACCATCAGGGTACTCTACTACAATCCTAAATGAACCTGAAAAAGAGGCATTATTTACATTCTTAATTTCTGTAGTTATACTAGTCATTGCACCCAATATAATTGGTGATGGACTAGTTGCTATTGGTTCTGATAGCGTTAGTGAGTAAGAGCTTGGATTTACTATCGATATGGGACCTACGATATCATGAATAGGTCCATTCGGATACTTGTATATCTTTAAATTATAATTTCCTGGAGGAAAATTTACAGGAATTGTATGACCCGTATTATATGCACCAATATTGGGTATATCATGTGCAATAATATCCGCTTGAGTACCTGAAGTTGTAATTAGGTCTATCGCAACTGTTTGTATCCCACCTGTAGTTGTCCATGCAAAACTAGGAATGTCAGAACCTGCCTGATAAACTGTATTTGGACTTGGCGTTACCCAAGCCAACGTATTACCTATTACATCTATTTGAGTAGGATTATTGTATAAAGCTGAATTAACGGCATAGCTATTCCCTTGACCGCTAGTTTGGTAAAAGAGTTCAGCTCCAATTTGTGTTCCAACATGATTACTTGTTGGAGTGAATGTGTAACTTAAGTTCTGAAGGGTATTAGAATTTATATTAAAAGAACCTAAATCTTCAGATGGAGAAAAATCATTTATTCTTAAATAAAGGCTGCCACTCCAATCATCACTGCCAGTATTCTTCAATATAGATTCAAAAGTGTAATCCTCTCCTTCATTAAGAGTAGTTACGTAATTTCCTTGAGCATCTTTAAACTTGATGTCTGCATCCAATTCTAAATTAAAATCTCCAGTATGAAAATGAAAAACACCAGATTCAGCTACCTGACCGCCCATATTATTTGCTCTTACAACCCAACGATATATGTGTCCATTAACAAGTCCTCCCGTGTTATTGTAGGTGTAATTATCCACATCACCTACATTTAAATAATCTAACAGTAGCGTATTAGTTGTAGTATCTCGCAGTCTTATTTCGTAATCTGCCGTACCATTGGTATTGTTTTTATTCCAACTAAAGTTTAAACTTGCTGGACTTCCATTAAGTACAGCATTGTTGTTAGGGCTTGTTAAAGTTGGCGGGGCTACTGAAGTGCCTACGGTAAATGGCCCTGCAACATCCTTAACAACTGAACCATTACTTTTTGGATTTTGATACTCTACGTGTATGTAGACATTGTTGCTATTTATATTTGTGGTATTGAGACTCCACAACTCAGATCCATCATCATTAGTAGCATAATTTATTTCATGCTTGGTACCACTCTGTCCTATGCTGTAGGATACATCTACCAGACAGCTAGATCCCAAAAGACTACCTGTCCAGGTAACATTTGTCAGTCCACCATTATAATATGAACCTGCTTGAGGATTTGAAATATTAATTGTGGCATTCTCTGAACAAGGCGGGAGAACTTCTATAGACTTAAAGTGAGTTGTTGTACCACTAGCAGTCGTAGTAGTAGGCGAGCAAGACCCAGCATTAGCTACGTCATCAGACTGCGTACCTGATCCATTTCCGTATATAAATAACTTGTAATCACCAGGGCTAAGAGTAATTTCTTTAGAAAGATTAAATTGTTCTTCATTACCAAGTGTAAAAAGTCGAAAGGTATTTGAAAGTTGCTGATGATTAGAGGGATTGTTTTCTTCCACCAATAAGGCTTGTATAAAATAATTTAAATCGCTATTAAAGATTTCTAATGAAAAATCGAAATCTAAATCCGTCCCTTGTTCAACTTGAGATGGAGCATTCAAACAATCAACAAATTCCAAGTATGGTGGTAGTGTTGAAGCAGTTATACTTATAGAGCCCCCATGAAATCTTTGACCATTAGCAGAATTTAATGTAAAATAATAGTGCTTAGTACCTGAAACAAATCCACTTGGTATAGGGATAGATACTGTACTTGTAGTGTTGCCAGAATTTATATTATCACTTCCACGTACAGTACCACAAACACTTGATTCTTTTATGAAACCAGTTCCTGATTGTGAAAATGGACTCCCATCACATTTACTAGCTCTAAATACAAAAGTTGTACTTGTAATCTCTAAAAGCTTAAATTTTATAGTATTCCCCAAAAAAATTCCTGATGTGCAACTTGAGGGGATATCATAAGTAGGACAACTTGTGTCATTTCCTAAAGAAGGAGAGCTTGTATAAGTAGTTTGAGAATATGCATCAATACAACAACCTACTGTTGTATAGAAAATTAATAGACAAAACTTTAGATTTAAATTCAAGGCCACTGTCTTCATTGGTTTTTATAGTGATTATTCATAATTGTATTTATTGTTCCAAATACTTCACCCCCACAGCCCCCAGCTGTACTCCTGTCCGTACATCTAGCTTAAAATAGAGATTCCGCCTATGTGTTTTTACCGTCTCGGGTGACAAGAACAATTCAACTGCCACTTCTCTGCAGGTATGGCCATCTATTAGGAGTCGCAATACTTCTTTTTCTCGTGTTGTGAGTAGTATGATGGTTTTAGATTGTTTTTCTCTGAGGCTATGCATTAATGACATTTAGATGGTTTTTGGGATAAAGGATTGTATTTAATATTGGTTTTAAGATTGTTTCCAATTGGAATTTTTGGACTACTTATGACGTCCTATTATTAAGAGGTAGGTCTAAGTTAGTCCTATACAGTGAGCCTGATTACACCTTCTTGTTGAAGGAGGTAATATTCTTGCTAAACGAAAGTCTATGGTAATTGCACAATCAAAAAGCTGGCCTTGCCCAAGGCTTATTAAGATAATTTAGTCGAGATTTTATACCTTCGGATTATAACCTACTGAAACACATTCCTATTGAAGATTCTCATTGCAGAAGATGAAAAGCTTATTGCAGATCAGCTCATCGGGCAGCTACATGATATTGGCTACAGTGCTATAGAACTAGTATCTAACAGTACAGATGCAATTCTATCTTTTAATAAGACTGAGCCAGATTTAGTTATCCTAGACATTGGCCTCAGAGACAGCAAGTTAGATGGCATAGATCTGTCCAAAAAACTACAAACTATCAGGCCCTTCCCGTGTATCTTTCTATCAGGATTTTCGGATGACGCTACCCTCTCCCGCGTAAAATCAGTGCCCCATTCAGACTTTCTTGTCAAACCCTGTTCTACACGTCAGCTTTATGTATCCATAGATAGAGCAATAGATAATTTTGCAGAGAAGCAATCTGACTCAAATCAAATATCTGCCTGTCACTATATCCCCACCAATGACAGCTTCTTTGTACGAGGAACAAACGGTGCTTACGAGAAAGTAACAATGAAAACGTTGCAATGGATAGAGTCTGTGAGAGGGGGCTGTGAGATATATGTTGAATCTGGAAAACACTATATGCTCACTGCCTCACTGAATAGCTTCCTACTTCAGTTTCAGCATTCTTCATTGACAAGAGTACATCGTTCTTATGTCGTTAATAGAGATAATGTCATTGCTCATAAGGATAAGTCCTTGATCTTCAATATAGGTGGTGTTAGAAAAAATATTCCTTGCAGTCAGGCCTACTGGGCTGAGATTAAAAACCAATTTAAAACCTTGAAAAGTGATTAATAGATTTATTAAAATTAAGATGAAATTAATTGCTTTAATTATTTCGCTTTTAGTTACCACGTTTGGTTTTTCTCAACAACCCCAAAAAAATAGTACCTACTATAACAAATTAATAGAAATAAATAAAACCAGTAAAGCGAATAAAGAGCTAGCGTTATTACAGCTTGACAGCTTAATTTCTAATATCAAGACTGTACAAGATGAAAAGGTGACGCTAATTAAAGCATATAGAATAAAGGCCAGTCTCCTCAAAAAACTAGAGCAAGACTCTGTACTATGGTATTATGACAAAGCAGTTAGTACATCAAAAAATGCAAATCTAGATGCTGAATGGGTAAGATCTATGAAACGATATGCAGTAAACGCAAAGTCCAAAAAGAAATTTACTCTAGCTGACAGCCTATATAATATGATTTTTTCTGATCCCTATGTAAAAGAAAATGAAACTCTATTAGTGTCCATAATTGCTGATTATTCTTCCTTGCTACTGAATCAAAACAAAATAGATGAAGCTGTGTCAGCGCTGCAAAGAGCTTTGGAAATTGCTGAAAAAAACAATTACCACAAGGATGACAATTTCTTATATAATCGACTAGCCTATTTCTACTTTCAGCTAAAAGATTATGAAAAAAGTATTTTGTATTACAAGCAGCTTATAAATCTAGAAGAAGATTCTGACATTACTGTCAAAAAAAGTATATGGAATTCTATTGCAGGAACCTACCTTATGCTAGAACAGTTAGATTCATCAAAACACTACATTCAGAAAGTATTAGATGGAAATCCCAGTAAAAGCCTCCAGCTATATTGTCAGCAATACTTGTCATCGATTGCCGTCAAGGAAGAAAATTTTGAAGTGGGACTTAGATATGCTAATGAATGCACCAAGCTATCTAAGGAATTAAATTTTGCAACTTGTGAATGTGATTTTAGCAGAGTGACCTGTCTGAATAAATTAGGTATGTATAGAAAATCACAGAAACTTCTGGATGAAATTCAATCTTGTATGAGGACTAATCATACAAAAAGTTATCAAAATTCTGCCAAAATTTATGAATTAGACAATAGCCTGAGATTGATTGGCCGATCAGACTTAGCACAGATGGTGGATACTATCATATACTTGCAAGATTCACTAAGTACTACTAATGCTAGAAAGCAACTTCTTAATGCAGAAACCAAATACCAAACCCAAAAAAAAGAAGCCGAAAACCAACTTCTCAAAAAAGACAATGCGCTTGCCGCAGCCCAAATAACTAAACAACGTACAATGCTAGGCGGTTCAGGCGCTGTATTATTATCATTAGGCTTACTGATATGGAACTTAGTGTCCAGAGGCAAAGAAAGAAAAAAGAATATCAATGCCCTCACTGAAAAAAACGAAGCCATACAGGCACTCAACAGCGAAATAGCACACAGAACCAAAAACCATCTGGCACTGGCCACAGCTCTACTCTCCAAAGACAGGTCCTCTTCTGATGACCCAGCAGTAAAAGCCTCACTAGCAGACAACGAAAATCGCTTGCGCACTCTCACCCTTGTCAACCAAAAACTTAATCAGGCTTCAGCATCCAAAGAACTTAACCTCAAAGACTATCTGCAAGAGTTATGTGATGATCTTATGTTTGGCCTTGAGAAAACCAGAGCCTCTGCTTTATCATTGAACTGTCCTGACCTCAACATCGATTCAGAAAAAGTGTTGCGTCTCGGACTTATTACTAACGAGCTCATCACTAACTCGTTTAAACATGCCCACACCTCAGCTCAAGCTCTTAATATAGATATAGAGATAGCCAGACAAGGTACAGAGTCCATTCTCTACAGCTATTCGGATAATGGGGAAGCACAAGAGCTGACTCCTACTTTAGATTCCAAGGGTATCGGTCTGATAGACAATCTATGGCTACAATTGCATGGTGACTATAAGCAATCATTTAGTCCGCACTACAGACTGAAAGGGACATTGGCGATATCGTCTTAGCATTCTGAAATTATAGGTTAGATTCGCATTGGAAATATTTAATCTATCTACTAAGATTGGTTGTCAACTTAAAACAAGGTCTGTTTATAATTTGTCTATCTTAACTCCATTAATATTTAGATATTGAAAAAAGACAACAGACAAAGGGTTTTTATATCAGACTGGATGTCACGTAGACCATATAAAAATCATAGCTCAGTAGATGTACATTATCTCCAGATAGCCAATAGAGTATTAAAAGACATAAGTACAGATAGTACTTGTGATGAACTCATCCGTATCATTGGAAATGAATGGTTGATGCCATTGTCAGTATTTCTTACTTCTTATCTAGAAGATATTGTTAGTGACACCAGAATCTGGGAAAGCTTTCATATACAGCATCAAAATATATACACTAGCTCTTTGCCTTTTTACCCTTGTGAAGAATATCACGCAGACGAAGTGCATCTAGATGTAGTAAAATTTTTGATCTGGTATTTTGTAAACACTGTACAGCAAAAAACTTTAGTTTTTCCAGAGAACAACTTAATCTATACTATCGGTGAGAAAGTGTATGAGCTACTAGACGAAGAGTGGGAAACAGCTCCAGAAAACCCATTACTTAAATCATGTTATCACATAGACTCAGATGAGACAGATTACTTCAAAATTAGGGACATCATGGAAAAGCTGTTATTCCATAGTTATCTTTTTCATATAGATACTGGAGTTAGATTATTGTTATCACAAAAAGAGTTATTCGAAACTTCAAGATTCGATCCTAACTTCGAAATCTACTTCCACGGCCACGTTGTAGAATGCTTACATTCATTCCACACAAGATTGCTAAATCTCCAAGCAAAAGAATGGCTAGCTGCAATATTAGGGGAAGATCATCAACTCTCAAAGGACATAACCAATATGTCAAAGAAAATAAATGGATATTTTCTTATAAAAGGAGAAGACAACAATCATATTCTTATCGAACATATAGCCTCTTCAAAAAAATTCAAACTGATAAAGGAATCTAGTAAACTAAAATTTACACAAGAGGATAGGATTTGCCACATCTCTATTGTCAAGTGGCAGGGTGCATGGTGGAATTCTGGACCATTAATGGAAATGGATTTTGATGCTGATCTCATTTTGGATGAAAAACAATCAGCTGAAAGTATAGCAAGTGTCAGCTTCCTGCAACATAAATCTATTGATGTCCAAGCAGATATAGATAGGCAATTGGAGGCCTTTCTCCAATATAACAATGGCCATCATTTTGCCTTCATGCGCATTAATAAAATTGATCAGTATTGTAAAGACTTTATGAATTTCTATACAGAATCTTTGAAGCTAAGTGCTGAAGAAAAAGCAGCCTCACTAAAAAGAGCCAAGGAAGCTGGCTATATAAATCCCTCAAAGAACATAAAATTACAATCAGCATCTATAGAAGACACAGGGCTTGTTTTTTTTAATCCTAAGTCGGGTATCGAAATAGTAGAAAACCTCAACGCTTGCTTTCCTATGGACCACAATCCTTACTACAGTAATGCCGACGAAAAAACCGTAACAGCATGCATCAATACTTTGCTTATGACAGATATCTGTTCAGCAGAATTGGTAAGACATTGGATTAAGTTATGTAAAGAAAAACTTGTCTACTTTGAATCTGTACATGGACAATATATCTACAATAACTTAGACCTCTTACTACGTTTCTGGAAAGTGGAAAATTACATCACTGTACCCACTATAGCATACACTAATGATCCTAACACTAACACCGAATATCAATAATCAACAAACCTATTTCTTTCTAATAACCACACCTGAGCCAAAGGACTC
>CAZPUF010000084.1:0-11609 GCA_964589705.1 uncultured Saprospiraceae bacterium
ATTATATATCTATTTGTCTTGTTTATTCCACAATCAACTTCCTTGTAGTCCTCACCTGATCCTTCTCTATAACTACAATATAATAGCCAGATTGGAGATAACTGATATCCAATGACAACCTGTCTCCGCCTCTTTCTACGAGTGAGGCATTTACTCTTCTACCAGAAATATCAGTGAGATAGACAACTGCTTCTGATATATCATCAGCTTCTACAGTTACTATGTTACTCGCAGGGTTAGGGAATACATTGATACTGGTCAAGAATGATAAATCTTCAGAAGACACAGGGAAGGTTGTAGAGAAATAATATTCAAATCCTCCTCCAAAGTCCGGAGAGAAAGTAATAATCGGTGCAATTGATGCTGATAGAATTCTAACTGAACCTGCGCCTTGTCCTAGATTAGCAAAAAACTCTAACCCATCATGACCTGTATCTGTTACAGAAAGCTTGTAACAGCCATCGGGCAATTCATAGTTATCTCTGAATAAAAAATTTGATGCAGATAAGTTATTGCTTCCTATTATTTCTCCCGTGTTGGCATCTTCGAGTGTGTAAGCATTTTGTATTGGCACATTATTCGTTCTTACCTCAACCACAATATCGGATGGCAATACATCCGGGAAGTTGAAGTCAGAGGTCATTGTATTATTAAATGCATACTGATCTGCACTCTGATTAGGGTTGCTGAGTTCTACATGAAACTGATTACCTTCAGATAAGATATCAAACCATAACTCCTCTGGCGCTGGTATAGTCACTAATGCATCTTCCATAAATGCCAAATTACCTGTCCACTCATAAGTCTGCGGGGAGGTAGAATCATTCAACCAGTAATTAATTATCAAACTTGTCAATGGGTTAGCGCCTGTATTTCTAATCTGCACAACAGGGTCTGAACATATCGTCCCTACCCTAGTGAATTCTGCTGAACTATTAGGCGCCATGATATTAATCATAGAGGCATCTGTCTCAAAGTTGGCTTCGCCATAACCGACAATCTGATGCGCTACATGATATCTGTAATCTCCTGTAGAAAATAAGGGTGCAGTCGTTGTATAATCAATATTGACACTTTGACCTGCTTGTACATGTGAGGTTATATCTTGTTCCATAAGGAGTGTTCTTTCTCCTGGACACCAGCCTTCACGGTCAAGCACCCATGTACCTCCTTGTGGAAATATTGGGTTAAATGCACACTCTTGTGTAATGTTCCAAGCTAATTCTCTATCTCCATTTATATCTATAAAATGTGTCAACGGACCGCCGTTCTGCCCAAACTCTCCTTCTGACCCATGACCAGTAACTGAAGACTTAAGCACAAAGGTGCTTGCATTGGCGTCAAGCTGTACATCTGCAGGAGCGAATTTAGTGTCGTCTAAAATCTGGTCTATTCGTGCAATTCCTATTCGGTTTGTCCCTTGCCAGATTTGCTCATATTGCAAGACATCCCTTGGAGGTGTACCTACAATAAATAAGAATTCTAGGTTCATCTCTTCTTGTCTCTGTCCACCCAAAGTCATCTGCATCCGCTTGTCTCCTTTCAAAATAGGCAGATAATCAGACATGTCCATATACCATGAGATGCCATCTCCGAGGTCCAGATTTATACCATATGGAGTGACAAATGATACCAACTCATTATAGAATGGAAATCTTCTGTCGTACTCTAATTCTGAAATATTTATTTCTCCGTCTTGTGCTACATTATTTTCTTCAATCAATTCTCCCGTAAGCTCGTCATACACTCTTTCGTCAAGTGTCCAGATCTCATTAGGACCATTAATTAAGATATTATCATCCAATGCAAAATTAGGATCTGTCTTCTCTATTTCTCTTTCTATAACAAGGTGTCTAGGAGATTTGGCTATCGGTCTATCTACCTCAGTAGTGACAACATTGGTCTCATAATCCCCTTGATAGAAGGTAGCGACAGGCCTGACTTCTGATAGTATAAAATCTTTAAAAAGTGTAGGGCCTCCTACTTGAGAGATATTATATCTTTCGCCTACTACAAATCCATTTCTACCTCTCACAGAGCTATCTATAACATCTGTCCCAGACTCGTTAAATTCATAGTTCAATTGTAGATTGGCAAAGTTAGGATGGGACTCATCTATCTTGAGACTCTTCCATTCATTAAGTGTTTCTTCTGACAAAGCAGCATCCCATAATCTTACATCATCAATCGTTCCATCAATATATCTGTTATTTACACCTCTAGAGATTCTAACTTTTGCTGAATTATTGTTCGAATTAATGGCTGTTGTGCCAGAAACTTGATTCTGATCGAGTACCCCATCTATATAGAATCTAACCTGTCCAACATTATTTCCATCTAGTACACAGGCAACATGATGCCATTCGCCATCGTCTACAGCCGTAGTGGATTCGGTGCCTCCTCCGTGAACTTCTACTCTCAATCTACCATTAACCAATCTGAATGTATACTTTGCTCCGGTAACTTGTGTACCCCATGCCATAATCTCTCCATTGGTAGACCCATCTGTAGTCCTAATCCAAGCTTCTATCGTTCTATTGGTATTCCCTGCTAGACCAGTGAAGTTAGTACATTCTATATAGCTCTGGTTAGTGAGCATGATTTCTTGCTCATTAGTAGTGGTCGCACCTAATAAGATAGAGTCAGTCGATTCACCCTCTACTAAAGTTTCTAACAAAGTATTGGTTGTCGCATTAGTAAAATTGAATTCTACTAACAGATTAGATTCACCATCCCATTCGAATGGCGTACTGAATTGAAATCGATTAGCACTGTTAGCGACTAGAGTAGTATTGTTATAATACACCTCTGTAAAACCATCAGTATCTATAAGGCCATTCATCTCATCCTTGGCGGTATGCTTCATTAGAATTTTGAGGAACTGTGCTTCTCCTGCATTCCCTAAAACATTAAGACTTAGTGCATCCAATTCACCTGATGATAATCCTGCTGCCAATAATTCATCTGCCGTATAGATATACTGAGACTTGCCAGCTTGGTGATTTGTAGTAAGTGTTCTATCCAAAGACACCTCATTGGTTCCTAGGGTTCCTGAAGTTTCAGAGATTATAGACTGCACTTGTACATCTGTCTGTGTTCCTCTTAGATAATTAAATGTAGGCGTCGAAGAATAAGGGAATACATCACCATCAAAATTTGTAATAAAATGACTTGATATCAAAGATGACAATGTCTCTACTCTTGTGGAGTCAATTAAATAGGTGTTATTAGAAAAATCCCATTCACCACAGCCTAGATTTCTATCATTGACTGTAGACACCAAACCACCTTTGCATCTCATGGAATACTTTAGAAGTATTTTCTCATAGGTAAGATCAGTTCTGTCTGGAAAATTGACGACGATATCTCTAGAGTCACTATTGTAGGTAAAGGCCTGAACTCTTATCGTATCTCCTGCTGACTGAGCAGACAGATAATGCACTCCTATGATAGAAATTAGTAAAAGTGTAAAATGTCTCAACATATCTGTTACTATTGTGGTTTCGAAAAAACGTTAAGATAGTAAATTCCCCTTTTTTCAAAGCGTAGTTGAGACGACGAAAAAATAGCAGTGTCGGCTATTAGAAAACTCAAGTCATAAGGAAGACCTTTAAAAAGGCTTCTTTTTTTGTCTTGATATAGAGACTAGATGTAGAATCTCTTAGACAAGTGATCAGAAGGAAGCATTGACTTTATTGGGATCTCCCATAAGACCAGCATTATAATTTTTGATACATCGTCTTATTTCCTCTTCAGTATTCATCACAAATGGACCATATGAATAGACACGTTCGTTCAGTGGTTGTCCTCCAAGCACCAGGAATTCAGAAGGTTTTTCAGCATATAATCTTATCAGCTCTGCTTCTCGTTGGTACAATACAACCTGATGTGTCTTGAGACGATGACCTTCATGCAATTCCAGACTTCCATCCACCATGTACATAAAGGCATTATGATTAGCGTTGGTTGGGATATCCAATCTGGTATCTGCATCCATTTTGACATGATAGTAAAAGGCAGGAGAGCGCAATTCTATATTGGATTTGGCCTTTCCAAAATGACCTAAAATCACTTGAATCGTATAACCTTTGCCTTCTATCTTATCCATATTGGTCGTCCTATGGACCACTGTCGTGGGGTCATCCCATTTGTAAGCAGAAGGGGTATTGAGCCAAATTTGGAATCCATGTACGATACCGCCTTCTTCTATCATCTTTTTTCCAGACTCTTCCATATGGATAGCGCCTCGTCCAGAAGAGAACATCATAAAGTCTCCTTTGCCTATCTGGAAATCATAATCCAGACTATCCTTGTGATGACCTGTACCACTCACAAAGTAAGTGGTTGGTGTCACACCAGCATGTGGGTGGGCATCTACTTTATATGGGTCTGCTCCAGGATTAACCTCGATTGGGCCAAACTCATCGAATAATACAAAAGGTGACACATAATCATTCTGATCTCCTGCAAAGGCTCTCATTACTGGAAGAGTGCCTACATTAACCCTATGAGCATCTAGTATACGCAACACCTTACGTTGAGTCGCTTCATGATACATCCCAGAATTACATACCAACGACTGTCCTGCCCAAGTCATTCCCAGTATGGCAGATCCTTTTATAAAATCTCTTCTCATCATATCAATTTCATTTAGTTAGATCTTAATCGTTTATCTATTTTACATAATCACCACTTGATTGCATAAAAATCAATCACTTATTGCTAATACTGTCATCCTTATTATCTACATCACTTAAAAATATGTTACCATATACTTAGTTAACAACCAAGATTTAGATAAGTCGTTCAACTTACGACCTTCGCTCGGACAACTTTTTAGTATTCTGCAGCATATAGGTAAGTGGGAACTAATATGTCTAGCTACCCAAATATTTAGAATTAAAAATTTCTGTCTATGAAAAGCATACTATCAATACTAGCAATGATCGCTATGTTAAGCACCGTTGTAACAGGTCAAAAGAATCATGTAGAATTAGGCGATGTGCCTTGGCTAAGAAACTATGATGAAGCCAAGCGTGTGGCCACAGAGCAAAACAAGCCCATTCTAATCTTGTTCCAAGAAGTTCCAGGTTGTGCCACTTGTCGTAATTATGGGAATAAGGTACTAAGCAATCCACTTGTAGTGGATGCAATATCTAACGAATTTGTACCACTGGCTATCTTCAATAATGAAGGTGGACACGATCGTAAAGTTTTGGAATTATATGGTGAGCCAACATGGAATAATCCAGTTGTCAGAATAGTAGATGCTAATGGTAAAGATATTATGTCCAGACTCGCTGGAAATTACTCAGTAGGCGGACTAGCCTTACAAATGACCTTGGCACTTAATAGAGACTATCGTCAAGTACCTGAGTACTTGAGTCTGCTGGCTGACGCATCTACAGTACAAGATGAAGAGACTGCCTATTACCAAATGTATTGTTTCTGGACTGGTGAAGCGCATTTTGGTGCGAAAGATGGTGTTGTAGCTACTGAGCCAGGTTGGATGAATGGTGCCGAGGTAGTAAAAGTGACTTTCGACGAAAGCGCTTTATCTAAGAACGAATTGGATTCTTATGCCAAATCTGCTAAATGTGCGCCAGTGAAAGCAGGAAGATATCGAACAGATAAAGACCCGCAATACTACCTTAAAAACAGTAAGTATAAATACATCCCATTATCAGATATCCAAAAATCCAGAATCAATTCTGCTTTAGGCCAGAGACAAGACCCATCAGTATATCTGAGTCCTACCCAGAAAAAATGGTTGCAGGAAAAAGCGTCTGAGAAAGTTGTCTATAACCTGCCATTAGATGAGGCATGGAAGATGATGGAGTAATAATAAATAAAGAAATCCACATTTGATTCTCAAGACTCCAAGGAGTCATATAAAGAAATCCAGTATCTGATTATTTTCGGATGCTGGATTTTTACTTTCGGTTGTATAAGGTGAAGTGATTTATTACTTTATCTATATAACATCTTTTCTTAATATCTTCGCAGCAGATGTTAAACTCAAACCTAGATGCTAATGCCGATCATCTATCTTCTGATGACAAGAAGATAGAGAAAGCCTTACGGCCAAAGTTGCTTAGTGACTTCTCTGGACAGCCTAAGATTGTGGACAATTTGCAAGTGTTTATCCAAGCGGCTAAACTCAGAGGCGAGGCCTTAGATCATGTACTACTGCATGGGCCTCCTGGGCTGGGCAAGACAACGCTTAGCCATATTATCTCCAATGAACTTGGGGCTTCCATGAAGATGACTTCCGGTCCCGTCATGGAAAAGGCAGGAGATTTGGCAGGTTTGCTCACCAATCTACAAGAAGGAGATGTGCTCTTCATAGACGAGATTCACCGGCTAAATACCGTCGTGGAAGAGTATCTCTATAGTGCCATGGAAGATTACTCTATCGATATCATGATAGACTCAGGGCCTAGTGCCCGGACCATTCAGATTGAAATCAATCCCTTCACACTCGTAGGGGCGACCACTAGAATGGGCTTACTTACAGCGCCACTCCGAGCCAGATTTGGCATCAATTGTCATCTCGATTATTATGATATGGCTACAATCACCAAAATCATAAATCGATCTGCAGAAATACTACAGATTCCTATAGACGCTAAAGGCGCCATAGAAATAGCTCGTCGATCTAGAGGCACCCCGCGTATAGCCAATGCCTTGCTCAGACGTATCAGAGATTTTGCTCAGATAAAAGGTAATGGTACCATAGATCAAGAAATAGCTCAGTATGGCCTCAATGCCCTTAATGTAGACGAAAGTGGGCTAGATGAGATGGATAATAAAATCTTGTCTTGCATTATAGAAAAATTTAAAGGTGGGCCTGTAGGTCTGACAACAATCGCGACTGCCGTATCAGAGGAAGCCGGCACCATAGAGGAAGTCCACGAACCTTTCCTTATCATGCAAGGATTTATACAGCGAACGCCTAGAGGTCGCGAGGCCACGCAGAAAGCATATGAGCATCTGGGCATTGTGCCGCCAGCGCAGAGTGGGAGTTTGTTTTAGAGGACTTTATTAGATTGATTTTACATATCAGATTTTGGTCAAGATAGAATGCTATATTAGTAGTATAATATTTCAATCAAACTCATCATTATGTATTACTCTCCTGTAGCCACTGCTATTTTCCTTGTATTTTTTTCTAGCATTTTCAGTTTAAATCTAAATTCTCAAGACCTCTGTCAAGACGCTGAATATCTTGGGACACTTACTTGTGATGACAATATTTTTGGATCATTTGACAATACAAATTTTAATCCTGACCCTGAAGCTTTTGATTGTTTGTCAGGTCAGCAAACTGGATGGTTTAGCTTTGACGTGATGCCTGGTATTGCTTATGCTTATGTATTTGAATCTAGTATTTTCAATCTGTTTTATGGGTCATGTGGAAATTTAACAGAGATAGGCAGCAATTGCAGTAGTCAATTTCTACCGCTAATGGCCGGAGAAACACATTACATTCTTGCTACCAATTCAGCTAATCTATTTGCAATGATTAGCCAAACCAATCAAGAATGTAATACTGCTGAACCTATTAGTGGAAACTCAGTTTCAGCTGCATTAGGGTGTGTAAGTGAAAGTTCTGGAAATGGTGGCTGCACAGGAGACAATTCATTGTGGTACTCTTATGAAATAAATGAAGATAAAACTAAACTATCAATTGAAACAGAAGCTGAATTTGGTTCAGCATGGGTTTCATTGTATCAAGAATGTAACATTACACTTATAGAACCGATAGATGGTGATTGTAGTTCTACATTTTGGGAGTACGATTGTCTTGAGAATGGAACATATTTGATAGAGTTAATGTCAGATGAAAATAATGCATCTGAACCTGTGTCAATGACAATTACTGAGCAAGTTATTGAAGTAGAGAACGATGATTGCTTCAATGCAACAGTGCTGCCATCTTTAGATTGTGGAGGGAGTGTAGCTCTTTTTGGATCTGATGAGGGATCATGTGGTGATCTTGAGTTAACTAACGATTGCTTTTTTAGTGGAGTTTGGTACACTTTCGGCACAGAACCAACTTTGCCTGAATTTAGCATAGGTGGTGAAAATTATGAACTATTTACTGGCGACTGCAACAATCTCATATCAATAGAGTCCTGTGACTTCAGTATTAATGTCAATCCTGAAGGTGAAGACTACTTTCTTGTTATAGATGACAATAGTGGATTGGAATTAATTACCGCTGACACGCCAGTTAATTTAGAGTGTGAAGATGCCACTCAATTGCAATTAGGAATGAATACTAATTTTCTCTGCTGTGGGGTTCCCCAGTGGTATTTCATTGAACATACTTCAGATGGCATTCAGTTTATCCTTGAAGATCAAAATTCTTTTGATTTTGAATTTTTTAGAGGATGCGGCCTGCTTCCGTTTGATGTATCAAATAGAGATGGTTTTATTTTTAATCAATGTGATGGCCCAATTTACATGAGTATTCTATCAAATGATTGCGTCGTTTTTGAATTAGAAATAATTGAACTTTCTGCACAAACAGAATTTGCGAATGACTGCGAGGATCCTCAAGTAATAGGAGAGCTTACCACTAATGCATTTCCAATTTGCATATCTACTGATAATACTTTTGCCTGCGCTAATAGTTGTGAAGGTATTTCTTCAGTATGGTTCGAACTAGAAACTGATGAGCTAGCAGAGTTATTAAATATTCAGATTAATATAGATTTTGTAGAAGATATTAGCTTTAATATTTTTGAAAATTCTTGTTCAAATTTTATTTTGGCTTGCGAAAATACGCTACCATTATCAATACCAATAACTCCTGATAGGACTTACTTTGTCGAGGTTGTAAGCTCAGAATTCTTAGGACTACTAGATATATGTTTATCTACTTCATCCTCACCATTCCAATGTCCATTTGATCCAGCTATCCATTCAATATTATTAGATAGTCTTGCTGGAAGTTTCACAAATACCAATGGTGTCGTTTCCCAAAATTTTTTATTTGATTATTCCAACTGCGACTCATTATGTCTCAGTTTAGATTTCGACACAGATGGTCAGGAATGGTTAGGGCAAGGAAATCTAGAATGGAGTGGAGAATGTGACTTTGGGCAAATTGGTTGTGATGGCGACATCGCAAATGCTGAGCTTGGATCTTGTTTCGATTGCTGGGATTTCTTTTCTCCTCGTCTCATATTAGATGATTCTATTTTCTACATGGATCTTATAGGTGATGAGAGCAATGACCCCATAGAGACGACCTTGGGATCAGGAATTATAAGCATACCGCCAAATATGAATGGCAATGGAGAGGTAGAAATTCTTTCTCAAAATTGGGCTGCGAACGAAACTTTTAATTATGAGGCACTAATACTAATTTGTTTTAACTCCCCTCTTCAAGATAATGACGGAGATGGATTTTTGTCAGATGTAGATTGCAATGACAATGACCCTAATATCTTCCCTGGCAATTCTGAGAGCTGTGATGGTATAGATAACAATTGTGATAATCAAGTGGATGAAGGCCTTCCTTTAATTACATATTTTCAAGATTTGGATGGTGACGGCTATGGCAATCCGTCAATAAGCCTGGTCGATTGTGTGACCCCTGCAGGATTCATCAATAACTCAATGGACTGTAATGATAATGACCCCAATATAAATCCATTTGCGAATGAAGTACCTAATAATGACATAGATGAAAATTGTGATGGTATAATAGAGATGATAGATAATGACGGTGATGGTGCCAATTCTGATGAAGATTGTGATGATAATAATCCCAATGTATTTCCTGGCGCTGCAGAGTTGTGTGACGGCTTAGATAACAATTGTAATCAACAGGTGGATGAAAATTTATCCTTCGTTACTTACTATGTGGATATGGATGGCGACGGATTCGGGAGTCCATCTATGTCTGTCAGTGATTGTATACAACCCGCAGGATTTGTAGCCAATAGTACAGACTGTAACGACTCTAATAATTTAATTAATCCTACTGCTACAGAGATACCTAACAACGATGTAGATGAAAACTGTGATGGAATAGTAGCTGTCATAGATAATGATGGGGATGGTGTCAATTCTGATGAAGACTGTGATGATAATAATCCTAATGTATTTCCTGGTGCCGCAGAGTTGTGTGATGGGTTAGATAATAATTGTGATGCACAGATAGATGAAGGATTTACACTAGTGACCTACTTTATAGATAGAGATGGGGATGGCTTCGGCGATGCGTTGACTGCACAGACTTCCTGCGGGCAGCCACAAGGCTTTGTTCTAAATGATACTGACTGCGATGACAACAATGCGGCCATCAATCCCTCTGCTACAGAAATAGTAAATAATGATATAGACGAAAACTGTGACGGTATCGCAGAGGTGATAGACAACGATGGAGATGGTGCTAATTCCAGTGTAGATTGTGATGACAATAATCCTAATGTATTTCCAGGCGCTGCAGAGTTGTGTGATGGTATTGATAACAATTGTAATCTGCAAGTAGATGAAGGTCTTACTCAGGTTAGGTACTATCGTGATAACGATAATGATGGCTTTGGGGATAGTACGCAGAGCTTAACCGACTGCAGACAACCCAGTGGTTATGTGACCGATAACACCGACTGTGATGACAACAACAATAATATTTTTCCTGGCAATACTGAAGCCTGCGACAACATTGATAATAACTGCAATGGCTTAGTGGATGATGGGGTGACATTTCAGGATTATTTTCTAGATAGTGACGGAGATGGATTCGGGAATGCCGCTTCTTTTATTAACGATTGTATGCAACCTAGTGGACATGTGCTGGATAATACTGACTGCAATGACACTGACCCTGCTATTAATCCTGCAGCTACAGAAATAGCCAATAATGATATAGATGAAAATTGTGACGGAGAGTTATTAATCATAGACAGTGATCAGGATGGATTTAACTCGGATGAAGACTGTGATGATATGAATGCAAATGTATTCCCAGGTAATGCTGAAGTATGTGATGGCCTAGATAATAATTGTGATGCGGCCATAGATGAGGGTTTGCCGATCACCGCTTATTTCTTAGACAGCGATGGAGATGGGTTTGGTCAAGCGGATACTATGATAGAAGATTGTCTGCAACCAGTTGGGTACGTAGACAATGATCAGGACTGTGATGATTCAGATCCAGATATTAATCCAAATGCAGAAGAAATTCCAAATAATGGAATCGATGAAGATTGTGATGGTGCAGATGGGTCGACAAGCACTTTTGACCTCAATGGCTCTCCGATAACGTTGTATCCTAACCCTGCCAGAAATTTCTTATTCATAGATAGTAATGAGTCGCAGTTAGAATATACTCTCCTATCTATGAGCGGGGAGTTATTAGGCAATGGAAAATTATCAAATAATAGGATAGACTTATCTGTCATACCAACGGGTATCTTCTTAATTAAGATCAACAATAAGGAGGGGGCATATGTGACAGATAGGATTGTGAAGTTGGATTAAGGGGTGCTACCTAACAGTCAACTTGGATGCGACAACTAAGAATTATATACACAATAATTTTAGAGATGGTCGTTACGACTTTCGTGTACCTGTAGAGTCATATCGCCGTG
>CAZPUF010000085.1:0-11587 GCA_964589705.1 uncultured Saprospiraceae bacterium
AATGTGTACAGGACTATACAACTTCCTCCACAGCCTGAGGCTGAAGAATCATGTCGTTGTATCCTATGACTGTCTGAAAGCCTTTGCCAGCAAAGTAACTTTTGACATAATCTGGACCTGCGTCAGAAGCGGCCAAGATAAAGTCACCACCCCAAGCTCCTAGAGATTTGATCCCACCTTCAAAGTCAGTCAAATTGAGCAAATTAGATACACTATCTAAGCCCACATGCTCTTGGATAATGGCTTCATGTTCCTTCATAAGCCCAATGAAGCTAGGTAGTGTAGAGCATTTGAGTACTGATTCTGTAATCTTCGTCAATTTCTTGGCCATCGCTTTTCTCTTCTTCACCGTCTTCATGTAGCCTTCTATGGCTGTCTTAGAAGACTGTTTTTGATTGAGATGTACGAAGTAAAGGTTGTCTTTGAATGATGGATTAAAATCGATCTCTGTATAATTGATTGTATCGTCAATTAACTGGTAGGTGATTGGCAGTTCAGCTCCTGCACAGGCAACATCATAGCCTGAGCCATTGTAGCACTTGAAGTGGAGTAGTAACGGATTTACATCTGCCCATTGTGCGACCATATAGGTAAGCGATGAGCTGGACCCCAGTCCCCAATCTTTATCAAATTCCAAATAAGTCTTTACATCAAAGCCATTCCACTTAGATAGAAACTCAGAATTAAGTCTTACAGCACTTTTGAGTAGCTTTTGAAGATAGTTGGCTTTCTTTTCGTCGGTAGTCTTTACAGCCGAAAAATCATAGAGTGATATCTGTGCAAAAAACCATTCATTACCTTCTGGATCATAACTTTTCCAGAAAAGATCTGATTTTCTGGTCTGCTTGACATTCATTTTCTGTCCAAATCTGGTAGGAATAGCAAGGGCGAGGGCTCCATCTAGAACGCCGTATTCAGAGGTAAGTAGTAATTTTCCGTGTCCGTAGTAATCTGCGATGACTTAAATTTAATAGAGTCTGATTTTATTGACGGCTCGGGAGTAACAGCGAAATTAACTTTCTGTTCAGACTAACAGAAATTATATTAGATAAAAATTAATTTAATAGCTATACCAAATGAGTTACTACGCCTAATTCAGTCTTTTATCCTATTATTCTTTCAAATAAATGTCCAAGTCAGGGCATTCTAGGTATCCCTTTTCCAATTGGATATAAGTGTTTTCCAATTTGTTGGTCAACCAATTATTGAAGTACTCATTCTTTTTACTCTCTTTAGCATACAGCTGAATCTTCGCATAGTCCTGCTCGAGAGAGGCTCTGTGTGGTTTCTTCTTGTCCAAGATTTTGATGATTCTATAATAAGTCTCACCAGTAGGAAGGGGATAATCCATGGATTCTGTGATTTCTCCAACTTCTAATTCTTCTATCGCAAAGAATATTTCTGACGGCAATTCGGCCGTCTCGAAGGTAGTTTTACCCGTATTAGGGTTTTGAAGCATTCCGTTATTGTTGAAAGAAGGGATTTTATCGTATGAATATTTTTTTACCGCAGCCTGAAAATCAATTTCACCTCTTAATATTTTTGACCGTATACTATCCAGTTCGGTCTGTGTTTTTTCCAGATCAGTTTCGGTAATTTCAGGCTTAACAAGAATATGCCTAAGGTTTATTTTATTACCTCTTCTTTCAAGTAATTCCATAATGTGGTACCCAAACTCAGTTTCTATTGGTTCAGAAAGTTCGCCTTTTTTAAGGCTGTAAGCAGTCGCTTCAAATTCGGGTACAAAGGTACCTCTCTCTGCAAAACCCAGATTTCCACCTTGAGCACCTGAACCAGGGTCATCAGAATAAGTCTGGGCTTCTTCACCAAAGTCAGATCCGTCAATTATGCGTTGTCGTATTTCAAGGATCTTCTTGAGTGATTTGGCTTTCTCTTCACTGTTGACTTTAGGATTGACAACTATTTCTGCTAACTCAACTTCTGCATTAAGGTAGGGTAGGCTATCAGCAGGTATTGAGTAAAAAAAATCTTTAACCTCTTTTGGAGTTATAGTTACTTCATTGAGCAGGGTCTGTTGCATCCTCTCTGCAAGAAGTTGTTGTTCTAAGTCCTCTCTAAGATTACCACGCATGGTCTCTACCGTCATACCATAGTATTGTTCGAAGAATTCCTCATCGCCATTCATTTGTCTTAATACTTGAGAAATTCTAAAGTCAAGGTTGTTATCCAACTCTTCAGGAGATATAATAACACTGTCTAACTTGGCATGGTGGACGATGAGCTTTTGTCCTATAAGGCCATCCATGATCTCACATTTGATATTTGGGTCTGGAAAACCTGACTGTTCTACAGCAAAACCATATTGACTCTCGATATCAGATAGTAATATAGTTTCGTTACCTACTTTGGCGATGACCCTATCTATAAGCATCTTGTCCTGTCCACTCAGCAGAGTACCCGTAGATACAATGAGAAGGCAGCTTAAGTATATATTTCTGAAATTCATAGACTCTCTTATTTATTGGACGGTTTAGGTCTGGTATGTATTATAATGTCTTTACTACGGATATTATTTTGGTACATATCTTTTCTCCATTGATGAAGTAAAACTTGTGACCTTTCTCTGATTATTCTTGATTTGATAATTGGGGTAGCATAACTCATAGGCATTGGTTCTCCTTGAGAGGTATGTCCAAGAATTTTAATTAGGTATTGACTGCCATTATCACTATAGGAATAACTCTCCTTTTTCTCCAAGTTAATTTTATTCCATAAGCCTTGGGGTAGAATGTTTTTGAGCCTTGATTTCTGATACCAGTTATCTATATCTAGTAGATGAATATTGTCATCTTTTGGCCCAAGATTCGCCTTTAATGCAGGCAAGTCTTCAGTCTTCCATAAGGTTTTGATATTATCATTGTATTGCGGCTCAGGAATCTTTACAAACAGACATTGAATTATAGCTTCAGTGATCGAGTAGTCTTCTTGATGTTTGCGATACAGCGTATCTATTTCTTGATGCGTGATAGTTGTGTCCAGCGCATTTTTTATATAGTACTTTTCTAGTTCATGAATCATCAATGACTTTTCATATGATTGTACCTTACTTTTTATCTCACTACTATTTTTGATTTGCTTTGTGGCTTCGTGAAGTAGAATCTCATCCATTAGCCAATTGTCTATTTCTTTATCAATGATTTGCTGCGAATCTATGCTTGACTCCGCTCCCACCAAGTGCTGATCTAATTCATCCAATTGGAAGTGATGGCCATAGGCAGTGGCAATAGTTCGATCATTAGCTTTTTCGGTCTGGCAGGACATCATGATTAAGCTCAAGTAAAAACAGAATATGAGTAAGATTAGTTGCACTTATTTTATTAGTTGCTTAAGTACTTTCTTATTGATTTCGATGGGATATTCTTTTCGCAATGTCTCTATCCATTCTTTCTCCAGATGTTCTTGGTAATCAGCTATTACATATCCTCTGGCTTCTTTCAGCGTTTTATTCGATGCACTCAATTTGTCGACAAAAGCATAAAACGTTCCCTTATTACCTGCCATAGTCATCCCAGAAACCTTACCATTTTTGTGTTCTAGACTTTTGAGTTCCATAGATGATGCTTCTAATACGGATTCTGAGATGCTGATTTTATATTCTGCGTTATCCTGATATTTCTTTTTGAATTTATCATGGCCTTTCTTTTTAGCATAATCATAGGCACTCTTGACTTTGTCAGCAGCGTCGGATTCAATATCTATCTTTTCGGTTTTAATTCTATCTGGCCAGATATAATTAAATGAGTTAGCAGCATAAAATTTCTGCAGACCAACCGTGTCTTGAGAGGCTTTGTCCCAAACTTCGTTTTTTGTAATTTCAAAAAGGAGAATGCCTTCTCTGTATTCTCTCATTAAGGCTTTGAAATCTGGATATTTTCTTTCAAGATTGGCTTCTTCATAATCCATGATTTTTTCCTTCGTGAATTTTGCGTACAGTTCATTAGTTGCATCGACTACTGGCTTGGTCTTCGGAAATTTCAATCTTTCCCTGACGTTATCTTTCATATAAGCCGTAAAATCATTGACAGTGTAATTCTTATTGTCAAGTACGAAGAGTGGTTTGTTTTCCTGATATGTTTTAGGCTGCCATTTATAACTATAGAATGACACATCCAAATCTCTGTTCAAAGGGATAAGGCTACTTCTGTCTTCACTGAAATTGGCTTCTTGCTTAACGTCGTCTATTAGTTTCTGCTCTGCAATTTTGAATCGATCATTGTTGGATATTCTGGTTTCGATTCTTTTCTTTGCTCGCTTATTATCGGTATTAACGCGTTTGGATATCCGCTTAATGATGTGGTATCCGATTGAAGTCTCTATAGGTGAGGTGTAGGCACCATCTTCAGTTAGTGCAAATGCCGCATCTTCAAAACTGGTTTCATACTGGTTTATACCAAAGAACCCTAGATATCCACCTTTCTTATTCGTTTTTGTATCGTCAGAATATAATTTAGCCATCTCTTCAAAATTCCGCCCTCGCTGTAATTGTAGATACAAAGAATCTGCTTTTAATTTTGCGCCTTTTACAGCCTTGCCTTTACTTTTAGAAC
The DNA here is from genome assembly GCA_964589705.1 of uncultured Saprospiraceae bacterium. GTDB lineage: Bacteria > Bacteroidota > Bacteroidia > Chitinophagales > Saprospiraceae > RFSX01. The sequence continues at coordinate 4,569 of CAZPUF010000085.1, forward strand.
GTATTAGGATTTGGGCAATTTCCATTTCCCCTCTTGCAGCTCTTGCCTCAGATACTTTTAATATATGAAGTCCCAAACTGGTCTGAATGGGCTCAGAGAAACCGCCCACAGGTGTATCATACATTGCCGACTCAAAGGTGTAAAATCCATCTGGTAGTGGTGCAGTATAATAACCGAGCATGCCACCATTCTTTGCTGACGCCTTATCTTCTGAAAGAGTCTTAGCCATTAGCTCGAATCCTTCACCTTGGTTTTTGATCAGTTTTCGATGCATGGCTTGTATTTTCTCTTCTGCTATCTGACCTTGTTCCTTGGTCATCTGTTCATTGAAAGCTACAAAAATATGGCTAACCTGTCTGTCCTCTGCGTATCTGTCCACGACTTCATCTACCAATTTCTCAGCGATCTCCTTGTCCTTGAGGTAAGTTGCTGCCAATTGTTTTCTATATCCTTCTAACTCTGTCTGTAACGTCTTTATCGTATCTAAACCTTCACTTCTGGCTTTGGCCACCTTGAGTTTGAATTTTTTATAAAGCTCCAAATACTCAGTGACACTTTGTTCGGAGTAGTCTGCTTTGTCAGCATTATTTTTCTCATAGATATATCTGAATTCGGATACTTTTACCTCTGACCCATTTATAGAGAATAGAACTGGGTCATCAGTCTGATTCTGACTCAGAAGGAGGCCACATTGTAAAAGGCAAAGGCAGAAGACTAACTTTCTCATTTTTAAGGTTTTGGATTAAATGTATAGCTGCTATAACCACATAAAATCTGATTGTGCTACAGCTGTATTATAATCGCTTGCAAAAATAACAATTACAATATTGCAGCGCAGAAAGTCCCGTATAGAGGACCTATTTAAGATAATTTTAAACGCATAAAGCCATTTTATCGATATATATACGTTCTCTTGACCCTTGGCGCCAGCCTACTCAGGATCTCATAAGGTATGGTTTTACAAGCATCCGATAGCTTAGATATGGGGTAATTAGGGCTAAAAAGTACCACTTCATCCCCTACTGATACCCCATGATTTATGCCCAAGTCAACGATGGTCACATCCATACATATGTTTCCTAAGGTAGGATAGAGTTTTCCTTGGATTTGGACTTGAAATTGGCCATTACCTATAAGACGCATCAGGCCATCCCCATAACCTATACTAATAATGCCTATTTCTGTATCTTCTGTAGCCTTACCTGAGCGATTGTAGCCAGTGGTTTTTCCTTCGGGAAGTTGCTTTATCTGAATGACTTTAGCTGTCAGTCGATGCGCTAACATAAGCTGATTGGAGATCTGGTCAGAGGTGTCTATACCATACAGACCTAAGCCTAATCTAACCATATCATATTGATGCTCATGGAATCTGACGATACCTGCAGAATTAAGAATATGTCTGAGAGGTGGTATAGAGAGTTGTAACCCTTTTGTAATTATGTCATAACTTCTGTTGTAGCTGTCAAACTGGGCTTTTGTAAATGTGTCTAGCGCTTCCGTATCACTGGCTGAAAGATGAGAAAAGATGGAAGCAATGGCGATGGGCGCAGCGCGGAGTTGGTCTATTAGAATGGGCAGTTCTGACTCCAAAAACCCAAGCCGATGCATCCCTGTATCTACTTTGATATGAATCTTAAGCACCTTGTCATGTCTCAGGGCAGTCTGAATCAGCTGGCCTAATATGTGAAAGCTATATACTTCTGGTTCTAGATCGTAGGCCCACAAATGGTCCAAATCTCCTTCCTGAATATTGAAGGTCATGATTGGGATGTCACAGCCTCTTTGTCTAAGTGTAACCCCTTCGTCTATGAGCGCAACTGCCAGATAATCCACTCTTTGCTCTCTTAAGAAGTTGACCATTTGGATACTCCCAGAACCATATGCTTCTGCCTTGACCACGGCCATTAGTTTTGTTGCCGGCTTGAGTAAGGACTTATAGATATTGATATTATGTCTCACAGCAGTGAGGTCTGTCTCCAAACTGGTTTGATGGACTTGCCTTGACATCAGATCATAAATTCTTTCCAGTTTGTAGCTTCTGGCTCCTTTGATAAGTATGGTGCTATCCCGAAGTGTAGATAGGATGCCACTTTCTATACACTCATCTGCTGAGTTATAATAGATGGTTTGAGGAGATATGTCTAGCTTGGCGTCAGGGATGCCAATAGCTATAACTTTAGAGATTCCCTTTTCATTGATTAAGCGAGTCAGTTTTCTATAGGTCAGGTCATCTTCACCTTGCTCTTCCATCCTGGATAGGATGAGTACTTTCTCAGAATTTGTATCGATTTGATCCATTTGCTCTAACGCCATACGCATAGAGGTTAGATCAGAAGAATAACTATCATTAATGAGCAGTGTATTATTAATGCCTTCTTTGAGTTCCAATCTGTTGGGCAAGGGAGACAATTGCGAAATCAGTGATTGTATATCCTCAGTTTGCCATTTTTTGAGAAGTAAAAAAGCAATGACATGCATAGCATTCTCTTTGAGTTGACTGCTGGCAAAAGGAAAGTTGATGTGGCCTTGCTGATCCTTGTATTTAAATTTTATTTCTTTTTCATTCTGGTCAGATGGAAATAATTGGATGTCTGACTCAGGATGCAATCCCCAGGATAAAGAATGATTATCAAGTTTTTCGATCTCTCTATTAATAAGTGTGGCATCTCTGTTGAAAATAATTGTTTGACAATTCTGGAGCATCATCAATTTTTCATGTAGCTTGACCTCAAGGCTAGGGAAACCACTCTTATGTGCTTCTCCAATGTTGGTAAAAATGCCAATATTGGGTCTGACCATTTGCTGCAAGCGATCCATCTCATTCATCTCCGATATACCTGCTTCTATAATGCCTAGATCATTATCCTCAGCCAGACTTAGTAGGGAAAGCGCTACACCTAGCTGTGAGTTATAGCTCAGAGGGCTCTTGCCGACTTTCATCTTGGATTGGAGTGCTTGGGCTAGCCATTCTTTGGTAATAGTCTTACCATTACTTCCCACAACGACCACAATAGGGTAGTCGAGTGTGGTCCTATATGCAGTTGCCCAGATTTGTAGCGCTATTAATGTGTCTTCGCACAGGATGATATTGGCATCTGGAAATAAGGCAGGGTCTATTTTTTTTGAAACTAAAAAACTGCGAATACCTTTTTTGTATGCTTGGTCAAGGTACTTATGTCCGTCATTGTTTTTTCCGGATAGTGCAACGAAGATGGATGATTGGGGGTAGCTAATTTTTCTGGTGTCGTACACCACATTTGATATAATACTATGAGGGTTGACTGATTGTAAGTATTGGCCCGCGGTGCTTTTCTTAATATGTGATATAGGCTGTTTCAAGATTTAAAGATCTTGTCCAATGTCAGTTCTATATTTCATCCCTTTAAAGTGTACCCTGTGTATATTTTCCATCGACTTTTTGGCTGCTTTTTTGTGATTCTTTGCTAATGAAGTTATAGCGAGCACACGTCCACCGTTAGTCAAGGTGTCATGATTGACTATTTTGGTGCCTGCATGAAAAACGATGCTGTCTTCTATGCTTTCATCTACTACAATTCGCTCTCCTTTTCGGTAAGGACCAGGGTAGCCTTCAGATACCAACATGACGGTTGCAGCTGCTTTTTTTCTTTCCTTGATCTTAATATCTGAGAGTTCGCCATTATGCATAGCTACCAATATTTCAAGGAGATCATTCTTAAGTCTTGGAAGGACGACTTCTGTTTCCGGATCACCTAATCTGCAATTATATTCTATCACATATGGGTTCCCCTTCACATTAATCAATCCAAAGAAAATAAAACCCTTATAATCATATTGTAATATTCTCAATCCTTCTATAGTGGGATCTATGATATGTTCTCTAACCTTTATCATCATCTCCTCATCTACAAACGGCACTGGAGATATGGCACCCATGCCTCCAGTATTGAGTCCGGTGTCGCCTTCCCCTCTACGCTTATAATCTTTGGCCATAGGAAGGATCTTGTAATCACGACCATCTGTTGCCACAAATACGGAAAACTCTATACCGTCCAAAAATTCTTCTATGACAACCTTTTTGGACGCCTCTCCAAACTTCCCATTGATCATGGCTTTGAGTTGGCGCTGAGCTTCAGCCTTGTCATCTAAGATCAATACGCCTTTGCCTGCCGCTAGACCGTCTGCTTTGAGGACTACATTGCCTTTGATCTCACTGATGTGTTGATAACCATCTTCGATATTCTCCTTTGTGATGTCTACAGATGCCGCAGTAGGGACATTGAAAGATTTCATAAATTCATTGGCAAATGATTTACTGCCCTCCAACTGAGCGGCAGCCTTTGAAGGCCCAATCACTAGTACTTTGTGGTTTTTGAAGTGATCTGTGATACCTTCAACGAGAGGGGCTTCTGGCCCGACTATCAGAAAATGGATGTCATGACGATCCACTAGTTTTTGCACCTTGTCGAATTTCATAATATCCACATAGATGTTGGTGCCCACCTTTGCAGTCCCGGCGTTACCAGGACCTATATAGAGATTATTGCACAAGGGACTTTGAGCAATTTTCCAAGCCAGCGTATGTTCTCTACCACCGCTCCCTAATATTAATACATTATACATACTCATCGTTGTGACTGGCAAAAGTACTCAATAATTATAATGCACTCAATGCACCTTAACAACCTTAAGCCCTCTGCCCAAATGGGATGATGTGACCCTCTTCGACATATCTTTTAAGCCCGTGCAGCAGAATGGCCCAGCAATAGGAGGTCCGACGGAAGTGATGATTGGTTGATTGCCAACCTTGATGATGAAATTTGACGAGGACACCATCTTCTAATTCCTCCAAATCAAACCCAAAAGTAGTCGGTGCCCAATCCACATCTGATTGAGTCATTCTGATATGGAAGGATTGGTCTATAACATCTTTGGACACTATACCATACCAGTCATATTCTTCGGTGAAGTAAAAATTATATGTCGCGGGTATTGCACTATCTTTTTTACAAGTCAATGGCCACCAATCTTCTAAAGCTTTTGGTTCTGTAATCGCCCGAAATATTTTTTCACGAGTAGCGTGAATAGTGACGTCGTGGAGTATGGAATACATAGTAAGGCCGACTAGGGTTAAAGATTAATTCGAAAAAGAAAATTGACTGGTCTGTTTTTTTCGAAAGTCTGCTCAGATAAAATAGTTTCTATTCTCATCTTGCAATCATCATTTACCTCATCCATGTAGGTGAGATCATAGATATTACCTTGCTCGTCTATTCGTATGTGCACATTAACGTTATTAAGAGAGAAACTTCTTATTCTATCTTGTCCATGGCATAAGGGCCAGGCATCAGAGAATTGCTGATTAAGTCTATCCTTATAAAAGGCGATTAATCCATTATCATCCATCATCTCTGCCAAGCTCATGTGACGTTTAGAAAGTAGTTCTGATGAGGGCTGGAGTGCAATAGACACTTGTGGTTGAAGTGCAATAGTTGCAGAATCATAACCAGCGAATGCTGCAATAACATAGGCATTATTATTAGGGACATTGAAGATGCCTGCGTCATTAGTGGTACCTACAGCAATCCTATCCCTACTGAGTAGTTCTACACCAGCGAGTGGATTACCCTTGTGATCGGTAACCTTCCCTTGGAAGATCATAGGTATCTTTTCTATTTCCATGGTCGTATGGGCCATATCGTCAAGGGATTCAGTTTCCCGATTGGATCTAGATTTAGATACGCCGACAGGCTCAGTTTTTACATTGTTATCAGGTCTGCTTTCAGGGATTGCTGTTGAATGCTCTAGTCCAACTGATTCGTCTGCCACTACTATGTCAGAGTCATACAGCACAATTGGTGATGACCCTGTTTGTTCTACAATCTCTGCCTCTGAAGTCTTTTGGTGTTTGTCGGCTGAGTGTACATTGTCATCAGCCTTGGATTTGGTGTTGGCTTGTGTGTAGCTTTCTTTTTCAGCTTTTTGTCGTTTAATAGGGTCTGCTTCCTTTTTGAAACCATTAGCGGGTGTATCGTAGACTTTTTTGGGAGTAACCTTAGTTGGAGCTGAAGTTTCTTCTTGCTCATCTAATTCTATCCTTGCTGCAGTAATAGATTCATTAGAACTTTCAAGAGCTACTGAAGGTTGGTGCTGAATTGATTTGGACTTTCTGACTGGGGCACTTTCTGCAATATGGGCTTTGGGTTCTGGCCTTTGATTGACGAACCAAAGAGATGCTGTCACAAGTACAAGCAGACTTGCAGCTATAGATAACCAACTTAATGTGAGTGACTTTGCTCCAGTATTTGGAGGTGGAGCAGGAGTGCTATCAATTCTCTCTTGTTTCTCCACTGAATAATATCCTTCCAGGGCATCTGCCAAGAAAGGATCATCAAGACTGGCACGTTCCAGTTGCCATCTTTCCTTATCAGTGATCTTGCCCTCCCTTAATTTCTGGAGGAGAATGTGGTATGTCTTTTCTGCTGACATAATTAATTATTGTCCATGCATTTTTTCAAATTACGCCGCCCATTCTGAATATGAGATCTGACTGTATGCCAAGGCAAATCATATTTCTGAGCAATTTTTTGATATGACATCGACTTATAATAGAACGCAGTAATGCAGTTTTTTTGTTCCTGAGATAAATTTTCTGTGCACTTTTCTAATTTCTTAAGGAGTTTCTCCTTATTGACACTATCAGGATGAAAAACTGTCGTCGAATACATATCGTTGGCGGCTTTTTCTTTTTCTAAGGACTTGGTTTTGGATCGTAGCTTCTGAAAACAATGGTTTTTTACGACCACATATAACCAAGATTTGAAGTTGTCTACATGATGTGTTTTGAGTTTTTCTGACAAGTGCTCATATATGTCCATAGTAGCATCTTCTGCTTGATTGGCATTTTTAAGATACTTTAAGCATACACCATAGACCAGAGGTTTGTATCTGGTGTACAGTTCACCTAGCCATTTCTGATCACAATTAGATTGATATCGCTCTATTAATTCTAGTTCTGATATGTCGTGATGAGCACTCAA
>CAZPUF010000086.1:0-11522 GCA_964589705.1 uncultured Saprospiraceae bacterium
GACCGCTATGGTATTCCTAGAATTCGAAAGGCCCTTGGAAAAGCTGTATGAGCAGCTTGATAAGATTCAGCAGATCGCTGAAGAAGGCGACATAGATGTCTCTAGTCAGCTTAAAGAGTTAGAGACCAAAATAAAGAGCAAAACCAAGGAAATCTACGCCGATTTGACTGGTTGGCAGCGTGTGCAGCTATCCAGACATCCAGAAAGGCCCTACTCTCTCTTTTACATGGAGAATATCTTCAAGAAGTTCATCGAACTACATGGGGATCGAAAATTTGGAGATGATAAGGCTATAGTTGGTGGTTTGGCCAAGCTTGGAGATCAACCGGTTGTTATTATAGGGCATCAAAAAGGGGTCAATACCAAAATGAGGCAATATCGCAACTTCGGTATGGCGAACCCTGAAGGTTACCGAAAGGCGCTGCGCCTGATGAAAATGGCGGAAAAATTCAATTTTCCTGTAATCTGCTTGATAGATACACCTGGTGCTTATCCCGGTATAGAAGCAGAGGAACGTGGACAGGCGGAAGCAATAGCGAGAAATCTGATAGAGATGGCCCAACTTAAAGTGCCAATCTTATGCTACATTATAGGTGAAGGTGCCTCTGGAGGGGCATTAGGGATTGGCTTGGGTGACAAAGTCTTTATGCTGGAGAATACCTGGTACTCTGTCATTTCCCCAGAATCTTGCTCTTCTATCTTATGGAGAAGTTGGGACTACAAAGAGCAAGCTGCTGAAGCGCTAAAACTGACCCCAGAGCATATGCTCAATTTTGGCCTTATAGATGATATTATCAAGGAACCTCTCGGTGGTGCACACCAAGAGCCAGATAAGATGGTTAAAAATCTAAGAAGCCATATGAAAAAAGAGGTAGCACAGTTAATGAGCCTAACGCCACAGAAAAGAATCAAAGAACGAATAGATAAATATTCCAAAATGGGTCGGTTCAAAAAGACCAAATCCAGTTAACTTTTACAACCATATAAATCCGATTATATGAGCTATCCGCAATTCGAGGGGACTGGTGTCGCACTTATCACTCCATTTAACGATGACTTGAGCATAGACTTTGATGGTTACAGTCGCATATTGGAACACGTTATCAATGAAAATATTGATTTTCTAATACCACTAGGATCTACAGGTGAGACAGCAACTCTCAATGAAGAAGAAGCTAGACATGTACTAGACTTTGTCATCGATGTCAATGCTGGACGCAAACCCATACTTGCAGGGAACTTTGGTGGCAACAACACTAAAGAACTGGTCAAAAAAATCAAAGACTATAACTTTGATGGAATAGATGGCATATTATCTTCTAGCCCATCTTATGTCAAGCCTAACCAAGCAGGCATATATAGTCATTACATGGCGTTAGCAGAGGCCTCTCCAGTACCTATCATGTTATATAATGTACCCGGAAGGACTCGGTCCAATATGGAGTGGGATACGGTCATCAAATTGGCAAATAGTTCTAAGAAATTTATCGGTATAAAGGAGGCATCGGGTGATTTGATTCAAGCCACAAGAATTATTAAAAACAGACCTAATGGATTTATCGTCACTTCTGGAGATGATGAAGTAGCTCTGCCTATGATCGCCGCCGGAGGTGAAGGGGTTATCTCGGTTATCGCCAATGCCTACCCAGGTTACTTTTCTGAGATGACCAGATATATTAGAGCAGGAAGATTAGAAGAAGCCAGAACTTACAATTTTGAAACATACGATTTGCATAAGTGGTTATATATTGAAGGGAATCCTGTCGGTATAAAGTCTGCCATGCAGATTCTAGGGTTTTGCCAAAATCATGTCAGGCTACCACTACACAAGATGTCTGATGCCAACTACGATTCACTGAAGTCTTGTATTGAGGCTATTAAAACCTTTGACACGAACCTTCATTTGGTCAGCTAGAATACGCTTAGAGAATAATCGCTAAATTATGTCAGGCAATACAAAAACCGTTTGCCTTAAATGATGGTTCTGTTTTAGTACATTGAGACTATTTAAAAATCATTTTTTATTTTTAGACTGATTAGATTTTCGTTTTGATAAGAATTGCATTCACAATAATCTTATTAATTGTCATCTCTGATAATGTACAGGGACATATTCCTCTTGCCTTATCTGATCCTTGTGATCTTATAGTAAGTGTTCCTATGGATCAGCATATATGTGACAATAATGACTTTGACTTCTGCGGATCTATATTAACAACCTATCCTGATCTTGAGGTAGAATGGCTGCTTAATGGAAGCTCCACCAATTTAGACTTGTGTGACCAAGTTGACTTATCTGAGCCTACCACCTTCACTCTAATGGTTACTGCAACCAATGATTTGAACTTAATTGTCAATGGAGATTTTGCGAATGGTGATGATGGAAGTTTTACTACTGATTACTTTCAGGGTCAAGGTAATTGTAATCATGGAGCTGGATTTTTAGGGTGTGAAGGTGCTTACAATGTATTGGATGACCCTAGTCTAGGTCATAATAATTTTGATGATTGTAATGACTTTTCTGGCGACGGTAATATGATGGTGGTTAATGGGGCAGGTAACTTACAGGAAATATGGTGTCAAGAAGTTTGTGTAGACCCAGATGCGAGTTATAACTTTTCTGCCTGGGCAGCTTCTGTAAATCCTGGAAGTCCTGCAAGGTTACAATTTTCTATTGATGGAGACCTAATAGGAAGTATTTTTGATCTGACTAGTGCTACTTGTAGCTGGCAAAATTTTGAATCAGAATGGCAGTCCAATGGAGAGACCTCAGTAAGGATCTGTGTCACTAATCAAAATACAGAAGATGAAGGCAATGACTTTGCCTTGGATGAGATAGAATTTATACAATTTTGCCATGCAGAAGAAACTTTCGAAGTCACTATTTCAGATCTTGAACTTGATCTGGATCAGTCCAATGATTTGACTTGCAGAGAAACTTTTACGATAATAGAATTAGATATATCTACACCGTTCAACATAGATGAAATAACCTGGGATACTGAAGAAGGAAATATAATTGATGTAATAAATGGTGGAGAAGATGTACTGGTGGACGCTGAAGGGCTATATACTGTCACTGTCACAGATGAATTTGGATGTGAGTTTGAAGATGACATCTTTATTGAATCTGAAATTACTGAGCCTGATTTAGATATTATGGCACTGGATACTTTGGATTGTCAGACAACAAGCATTGACCTATTGGCCACATCATCCATTAGGGACAGAGATGAGGAATTTGAATGGTCTGATGAAAGTGGCCTATTTTTGGGTGACGAAGATCAGATTACAGTTACATCCGGAGGCACATACACAGTTACCGTCACAGATGATGATAGCGGCTGTACCAATACAGCAGAGATTCAAATAAGTGCCACCTTTGCACCTCCTTCTTTAGATCTACTAGTGAGCAATAACTTGGACTGTAATAATAACTCTGCTTTAATAAGCACTTCAAATCCATTTGATTCCATTGCATGGACCTCATTAGAGACAGGACTTATTACCTCATCCAATGACACATTGACTGTCTCTGCACCTGGCACTTATATAGCCCAATTAAATCAAGGGGCCTGTTCCTCTGCAGATACAGTAACTATCACAGAAATCATCCCTGACTTTCTATATAACATAGAAAATAATATAGACTTACTTACTTGTACGGATACTATCGCTGAGGTTGTAGTCGACATTGATCCCAATCTATTTACAGTTAGTTGGATTGGGGCAGCCAGCGTATTTGGCAACAATACCACCGTATCTATTACCACACCTGGAACTTACCAATTTAACCTTCTTGATTCTCTTGGCTGTATCACCACAGATAGTATCACCATTGCGGAAAATTTAAGTGCCCCACTAACCAATGCAAATGCAACACCTATTGAATGTAGTGCACCTACTTCGACTATCAATTTGAATATCACCAACAATGTAGTAATCAATGAGGTCATATGGATCCTGCCTGACGGCACTGAAATAATTGATGATAATGAGATAGAAGTTACGCAAGCAGGTACTGTAATGTATACAGCAACCCATTCAGTAACAGGTTGCTCTATCTCCAGCACTATAGAAGTGATTTCGACTCAAGAAATGCCTGATCTCAGCCTTGTCTCGGATACACTTTCTTGTAACAACCCAGAGGCTATACTGTCAGCAAGTAGCACCCATAATATTGACAGTTATACGTGGACGTTACCAGATGGGACTCAACGTACTGGTGCTTCCATTATGTCCAATCAAGCTGGGACTTATACTGTTACAGTCATAGATGATATGGGCTGTGAAGTCACTGATATTATTGATTTGGTAGAAAATGCTGATGCACCTACATTAGAGCAGATAGATAATATTACGCTGACCTGCATGAGTCTGGATACGACCATAATTGTCGCAGTCGAGCAAGGTGTTATTCTAGAATGGACAACACCTTCAGGAACACAGACTGATAACGAAATAAATATTTCAGAAGCAGGAAATTATCTGTTAGAGGCTACTAATACGACTGGATGTCAAAGCACAATTGGTTTTGAGGTAATTGAGGATATGACTCCACCTGAAGTGGAAATTACTACTGCACCACTTGACTGCGAAAACCCCTCAGTTCAACCTGAAATAACAGAAATTTCTGGACCATCTATAAGCCGTATCTTGTGGACACTACCTGACGGCACAACTATAGATTCTAATACTTTTGTTGTAACCGTGCCAGGTAATTATTCTGCTAGCGTCACAGGCGATAATGGTTGCCAAGCTAACGTTGATTTTGAAGTAGAAGAAATAGAAGTAAATGTTGATTTTGATCTAATGGCAACGCCTATTGATTGTAACACTACGGAAAGTACCATCAGTCTTATTACCAACTCTACTGATATTAATTCGGTTACATTTCTAGTCAATAATCAACCGATAGGTTCTGGAAATGAAGTGACAATTGACGGTGGGCAAGAAGTTACGGCATTGGTTACTGATCGTTGTGGAACGCAAGTATCAAGCTCTATTACACCTCAGGTAGATACAAGCAAGGTTGATTTGATAGTCTTGGCAGATCCTTTGGGTTGTCAAGTTAGTGGTATTACACTAGACATAAATGCAAGTTCTAATTTGCAGGGAATACAAATTTTAGATATCAACGGTGACTTCATAGGAGATGAATCAGCTTTAATTACCGATCCTGGCAGGTATACTGTACAAGCTATTGGTGAAAATGGTTGTCTTACAAGCGAAGAGGTAGAGGTGATTGAAGATAATGCAGTCGTTGATTTTGCGACAAACCCTATCACATTAGATTGCAATACGCCTTCAGCCTCTGTAGATATTATTACAAATGTTATCTATGACTCAGTTACCTTGCTGGATAGTAATGGTGACCCACTTGCAGTAGCCAATTTTGGTGAGGAGTTAGTAGTGACAGAAGCGGGCAACTATACCCTTACCATATTGAACGTCAATGGTTGTCTCTCAGATCAGCCTTTAGTTGTTATGCTAGATGATACCGAAATTGATTTTGACCTAAACTCGACGATAATCAATTGTGTTAATACCCAATCGACTGTAGATATTCTGACAAATGAAATATTTGCATCTGTCCAAGTTCTAAATCAGGAAGGCAACGAAATCGCAAGCACAGGGCTTACATCTACCATCACTCTCGATGAACCCGGGGATTATACTTTTATAATTGAAAATTTAAATGGTTGCACCTCTACAGAAACGGTACTAGTGGATATTGATACCAGCACTATTGACTTTTCATTATCTGGAGGACTTTTGACCTGCAACGACCGATCTGTCATGATAGATATTACAGCATCTCAAAACTTTGCTTCTGGATCTTATACAACACCTGCCTTGGAAAGATTCCCAATAAATGGTGATATTGCAGCAGACCAGACTGGCACATATACTATAGAGTTAATTGCTGAAAATGGTTGTTCCAGCCTAGAAAGTATTGATATTTTAGAAAATGAAGATATACCAGAAATAATCCTATTTACTGCTGAGACACTGGATTGTGATGGAACTGGACAAATCAATGATTTTAGTATAATGGGTGGCATTGCCCCTTATGAGGTTAGACTAGATGGCCAAGAGATTTTTGAAAGTACTACAATTCCAGTTAACGGTATTGGCATACACGATATCAGTATTACAGATGCCAATGGATGCCAGTTGGATACAAGTTTTGTCTTGGAAGCTGTGGATGAGTTCAATATAGTTGCCAATCCTGACCTTACTATAGCTCTAGGTACAGAGGCGCAGCTATCCGTGGAATCGACATTTCCTTTGGAAGACCTTACACTTAATTGGTCTCCAGCCACCGATTTATCATGCACAGATTGTCCTAATCCTGTATTCTCTGGGATCGAATCTACAACCTATAGAGTGACCGCTACAAATTCATTTGGCTGCATAGCCGTGGCTGAAGTACGTATCATCATAGAGCAAGATATCGATGTCTATATACCTAACGTCATTGATATATCTGGCGTTAGTTCAGAAAACAGATTTACTATCTTTACCGGTGAAGATGACATCAGACAAGTCCAAAATCTTAGCATTTTTGACAGATGGGGTAACCTGGTTTTTATCAATGAGAATTTTCAACCAAATGACTTGAGTCAGGGATGGGATGGAAAAATTAATAATCAAGAAGTAGACCCTGGCGTATTTGCCTATATGACAGTCATAGAATATCTAGATGGTACTTCAGAAATATTTGCAGGAGACATCACTGTGATTAAATAAGTGATCACCTTCCTCCTATTCTTTCAAATAATAGTCCAAACATATCGTCTACATCTTCTTCGTCTGGCCCCCCTAATGATTTTAGCATTTCATATCTACCATCTTTCTGAGCCTCTACCACAAATCTGAATATAAAATCATTCTCCTCACCAGTCCCCATGAAGGTGCCATAACGCATGTCATTAATCTGGAGATATCCGTCCTGTCGTCGAATCACGCTATAGTAATCATTACTAAACCATCTTAGAGTATTGATAGTCTCATCATTATCCGAATTTGCCAATAAGTCATGTTGTTTTTCTATTCTGACAAATTCTATAGGTGAGGTATCAAATACCGAATACTGACCAATGTAGTAGGCATCATCTGAATCAGCCGTCATATTCCAAAGAAAATTATTGAATATCGTTGGACCCGTTACAAATCGTGTATAGGTAATGCCCTGCTCTTTCATTTGTGTTTCAAATACACTACTGACATTATTCTTATTCCATAAAGTAAATAGAAGATAAGTACAACTCAATACCAGACCTGCAATTGCCCACCCTCTTCTTTTGGTATTCTTTCTTTTGTATCTGGAAGCCACTACCAAACAAATTATAAATGGAATCGTATAGAAGAGTGGATCTGCAACCGAGATAGATGCTATGGCTGCTCGGTAATTTGAAAAAGGTAAAAACAACTGTGTCCCATACTTTGTAAAAGTATCCAAAATCGCATGGGTAAAAAATGCCAGGAAGAACATCCACTGCCAAGATCTGAGAGATGGATTATCATCAACCACCTCCACCATCTTGTCAGATCGTCGACTCAATATAGTATAGACAACTCCAGCCACTACTATAGCTAAGGCTGCCACCACATTTGGGTGCCAGTCATTTCCGAAGATAAAATATATGATACTAATTGGTATGCAACTGATAAACAAGCTCAGGATAGCCCTAAAAAAACTTGTGGCGTATTGTCCCTCATACAATCGATGTATCAACCAACCAAATCCCAAGCCGAATAAGACAGCAAACAATATGCTATGTGAAATGCCTCTGTGAAAAGCCAAGCTTTGAATTTCTGTAAAAAAGGGTTTGGTGATAATATCTAAGTCTGGAATCGTCCCTCCGACAGCACCCCAGAACATGGCTTTATTGCCTAACTTTCTCCCAAGAACTATCTCTCCTATTGCCGCTCCTAAGGTGATTTGCGAAACTGAATCCATCTAGACTTGCTGGGGATTGATATTCAAAATTTTAAGCGCCTGTTTTGATGCCATTTGTTCTGCAGATTTTTTATTGAAATCCTCAGCTGTTGCTATCTGACTTCCCTCCAGAAATACAGAAATCCTAAATCTATCTCTTTTGTCCTGCTTGTATTTATTAACCAGCTTGTACGATATAAGTTTACTTTCTTTCTGCCCCCACTCTAACAATTGACTCTTGTAGTTGTCATCATTGGATTCCAACTCATGTATATCTAAATATTTCATAAGGATCTTAGAGATCACATAGTTTCGTGTCTTTTCATAACCATACTCTATATAAAGAGCGCCAACCATAGCCTCAAAGGCATTGCCGAGCATAGAATAGCTCATTTTTCCCTGTGTATACTTTGTCAGAATAATATCTATACCCATGTTTTCTGCTACCTTATTAAGGGTCTTTCGTTTGACAATTTTGGATCGCATTTTGGTTAGGAAACCTTCGTTTTTACCTGGATATTTTTTGTATAAATATTCTGCCACTATGGTAGACAATACAGAATCCCCCAGATACTCCAGTCGTTCGTTATTATAGGATTTTATTTTAGTGGTTGAGGCATTATTCATAGACTTATGAAAGAAAGCCAACTTGAATAGACGCATATTGTCTGGCACAAATCCGAGAACAGATTTAAGCTTTCTTGCCAGATCCTTTTCAGGTGAAATGTAGTAATGGTAAAATCTTCTGATCAAAATTATTGGTTATCACATATCCATACTATCCATAATCGGATACAGCTGTTAAACTTTCTTGAAAACAACTGATGAATTATGACCTCCAAAACCAAAAGTATTGCTCAAGGCGAAATTAACTTCCCGTTCCTGAGCTTTATTAAACGTAAAATTAATCCTTTCATCGAAAACAGGGTCATGTGTACTATGATTTATGGTAGGCGGTATCTTTTTATGGGTTATAGCTGCAATACAGGCGACAGCTTCTATTGCACCAGCAGCCCCTAAGAGATGGCCCGTCATCGACTTCGTTGAACTTATATTCAATTTAAAAGTATGTTCCCCAAAGACTTTCATAATTGCTTTCGTCTCAGCCACATCACCTAAGGGTGTAGAAGTGCCGTGTACATTGATGTAATCAATATCTGACGGTGAAATGCCTGCATCATCTAGCGCCCCTTGCATTACTTCCATAGCACCTAGACCCTCCGGATGAGGCGCAGTAAGGTGGTAGGCGTCAGCTGTGGAAGCAGAACCTACTATTTCAGCATAAATTTTTGCACCTCTAGCCTTTGCGTACTCGTATTCTTCTAATATCAGTGCGGCTCCACCTTCTCCTAATACAAATCCATCTCTGTCTTTATCAAATGGCCTTGACGCAATCAAAGGGTTATCATTTCGTGTAGACAAGGCTTTCATAGCCGCAAATCCTCCAATACTGGCCTTAGTTACAGAGGCTTCGCTACCTCCTGTTATCATGATATCCGATTTGCCAAGTCTGATCTGATCAAAAGCATTGGAGATAGATTGCGTAGATGATGCACAGGCTGATACTGTACAGTAATTAGGGCCTCTAAAGCCGTATTTCATAGAAATATGGCCAGCCGCTATATCCAATATTAATTTTGGAATCATAAAAGGACTGTAGCGAGGTTTGCCAGCTGCAGTGGATTCTTCTATTTCTTTTTCTATCGTTTCAAAGCCTCCAATTCCACTGGCCCAGATTACTCCTGCCCTCCTGGGGTCTACTTTTTCCAAATCAAGACCTGCATCCTCCATAGCCTCAGTCGCTACGACCATCGCATACTGGCTAAAGGAATCCAATCGCTTTATCATTTTTCTGTCAAAATGTGCCTTAGGATCGAAGTCTTTGACTTCTGCCGCAATTTTTGTCCTGAAGAGTTCTGTATCAAATCTGGTAATGGGACCTGCACCACTAGTGCCTGCAAACAAATTTTCTACGTAGGATGGATAATCCTTACCAATTGGGGTTAGAGCACCTACGCCTGTAACAACGACCCTTTTCATATAGTAATGATCAGATATTGACTTAATAAGATTTAACGAAGATAAAAAAAGTCCACTAGTGGATACCAGTGGACTCCAGTTGTTATCTTATGAGCTTAATAATTAGCTCTTCGCCTTTTCTAGATAAGAGACTGCATCACCTACTGTTCCTATTTTCTCCGCTTCTTCATCTGGAATAGCTATATCAAATTCCTTTTCGAATTCCATGATAAGCTCTACAGTATCTAATGAATCTGCTCCTAAATCATTGGTGAAACTTGCCGAATTATTGATTTCTGACTCGTCTACACCGAGTTTATCAACAATAATCTGCTTTACTTTGTCTGCAATGTTTGCCATAATAGATGTTTTAAAAAAAAAATTGAGGCGCAAATAAAACAATTTGATTACTTCAAACCAAACCTAATTCGCAATTATTAATAAACTTATAGACTGCTATACTTATAGCCAAATTGGCTAATATGTTATCGTTTTTAATTAAAAATAGCCAATAGTTCCTATAATCCATACAACTAAAGACTAGTTTAATCTGGAAAGTTCCAATGGAGTAACGCTATTGGACTATCTTTGCCTACTTGTTGAATCGAGAACCTATAAAATAAAACGGGTGGCAAAAATTAAAATAATAGACAGACAAAAGACCAAAATAGTAGCCACTATAGGTCCTGCAAGTAATTCCAAGCAAAATCTACTGGAGTTAATCAAGGCTGGTGCCGATGTTTTTAGGCTCAATTTCTCACACGGCTCCCATCAGGACCACCTTACTGTAATAAAGCATCTTACAGAAATCATCGAAGAATATAATGTCCCTGTAGGTATTTTGGCGGATCTGCAAGGTCCCAAAATAAGAGTTGGAGAGATAGAAAATGGTAAAATAGACTTATCCGCGGGGGATGTTTTGACTTTTGTCTCCACACCCTGTGTAGGAACTAAGGATAGTATCTATATGAGCTATACCTCATTTGCAAGTGACGTCAATGTGGGCGAAAGAGTACTTCTGGATGATGGAAAATTAGTATTGGAAGTCATTGAGACAAATAGCACAGATAAGGTTAAGCTCAAAGTGTTGCATGGTAATAATATACAATCCAACAAAGGTGTCAACTTACCTGATACTAAAATATCGCAACCTTCACTGACACCAAAGGATGAAAAAGATTTGGCATTTATCCTTACCCAACCTGTCAACTGGATCGCCTTAAGCTTTGTCCGAGAGGCCAAAGACATAATAGAGCTAAAGAATATCATTAAAAAGAATAATCACTACGCTAAGGTAATCGCCAAGATTGAAAAGCCTGAGGCGGTCAGTAATATTAAGTCCATCATTAAGGCTACAGATGCGATTATGGTCGCACGTGGTGATCTTGGTGTAGAAGTGGCCATGGAAAAACTCCCATCTATTCAAAAAGATATCATCAAAAGATGCATACAGAAGGCTAAACCTGTAATCGTAGCTACTCAGATGATGGAGAGCATGATAGAGAATCCCTCTCCTACTCGAGCAGAAATCACAGATGTTGCCAATGCCGTTCTTGAT
>CAZPUF010000087.1:0-11485 GCA_964589705.1 uncultured Saprospiraceae bacterium
CCTAAATTCCATCTTCTTATATTGGCCCCACTGTTAATATCACAGATACAACTAATCCTGTCGTCACCTGTCTAGCTACGTTAGATATTCTTACTAGTAGCGACAACATTCCAAATATCATATCAGATTGGATGTCTGCAATTTCTGTTACAGATAATTGTGATATGATTCAGCCGGACATCCCTGTGATTGATGTGGAAAATCTTGTTTGTGACAATATGGAATCATTTGTTATCTCGGCGACTGATGAATGTGGTAATATGTCATCTTGCACGTCTGTCATTTCATTGATAGATGATACTGAAAATGAAATTGATTGTCCAGAACAAATAACTTTTATATGTGGAAGCAATATCATCAATGATATTCAAACAGAACTCAATCTGGTTGCTATGCAAAACGACACGTTGTCTATAGTCAATGACTTTGATCCCTCATCCATCTCACTGAATTGTGATGATGAACAAAGTACCCTGGTGACTTATAGTGGAACAAACTTATGTAACACTGTTATCAGCTGCACAACGCTTTTAGATATAATACCAACTCAAGAAATCTATATCCCAAACAGCATCAGTCTTCTCAGTGAAAATACCGACGATAGATTCTTTACGGCATATGGTAACGAGGCGAGCTTTAGTATTAGAATGATGACAATATATGATAGGTGGGGTGGCATCATATGGCAAAGTGATACTGTTTCTCTCAATGAGGCTGAAAGTGGATGGGATGCCAGAAATGTGGGAAATGGCGTTTATTTATATCTTATGGATGTCCTAGACTTTAATGGTGATACTCAGATCTACAGTGGGTCTATTACAGTGATCAAATAATAAGCGAATGGTCCTTACGGGTTAAAGCCAGTAAATCTTTGTTTAAAATAAGTGTACATAGATTTTAATAGCGAAACTGTTAAATTTTAATCTTCTCTTTTATGCGAGCAAGAATCAATTTGCCTCTCTTAGTCAGTTTTCAATACACATGAGATTATAGACTTACATTTCAATGGATTTCTAGTTCCAATAATGTATTTTAGTTTTTTAGGTCATTAAAAACCTAATCAGACTTAAAAAAATTCATTGTTGATAAAAGAAACAAGCGTGAGAAATTTTCTTCTTTTGAGTATCGCCATCATGGCAATAAGTACAGGCTCTGCTCAGTACCAATTCACCCATACCGTAGAGCTAGATTGCACCCCAGTCAAGAATCAGTCTAGAACTGGAACCTGCTGGAGTTTTGCTACTTCATCATTTGTAGAGTCTGAGTTAATGAGGATGGGGAAAGGACAGCATGATTTATCAGAGATGTATGTTGTGAGAAATATATATCAAGACAAGGCAGATAACTATGTCTTCCGTCAAGGGAAAGCTAACTTTTCCCAGGGGAGCCTATCACATGATATGATTGCGATTGTCAAGAAGAGTGGTGTGATGCCTGAAGCGGTCTACTCAGGTCTATTGAAAGGTGAACATAATCATGACCATAGCGAAATGGAAGCCGGACTTAAAGGATATCTTGATGGTATTATGTCTTCCAAAAAATTAAGCAAGAAGTGGCGTGATGGCTTCGGAGGAATCTTGGATGCTTATATGGGGCCAGTAGAGACAAGCTTTGAATATGATGGTCAAACGCATACACCTCAGAGCTTAGCGAAGGCTTTAGAGATAGATGCAGATGATTACGTGAGCATTACTTCATTTGCACATTCACCATTCAATGAATATTTTATCCTTAATATTCCTGATAACTATTCTAATGGCAGTTTTTTGAATGTACCTCTGGATAAGATGATTGATATAGTAGACAAGGCACTAAAAGAAGGGTACACTATAGCTTGGGATGGCGATGTTAGTGAAAAAGGATTCGATGCCAAAAAAGGTATAGCAGTATTACCTGAGAAACCAACCAGAAAAGATCTCTTTGATAAGCCTGGTCCTGAGATTAATACCACTCAAGCCCTTAGACAGGATAGTTATGAAAATATGACAACGACAGATGATCACCTGATGCATATCCTGGGAAAAGCCAAAGATCAGAATGGTACAGAGTATTATATTATCAAGAATAGCTGGGGTGCCATAAGCCCTTACAAAGGCTATCTCTATATGTCAAAAGAGTATCTGGCCATGAAGACTATATCCATCATGGTGCATAAGGACATTATGGATATGTAAGCAAACTCATATACATGTCTAAAGTTACACCGTCATCGATAATTAAATCTTTAGACGCAAGAGTTGAAAGTGGATCATTTAGGGTCCTTAAGAATGTAGTTGGTTTGGTTGATTTTTCGTCCAATGATTATCTTGGTTTTGCCAGGTCGAGATTAATATATGAAGAGACCAATAAGACACTTCAATCCAGAAACTTAATTGCTAATGGATCTACTGGTTCCAGACTCTTGAGTGGACATTCTTCTTTGTACGAAGAAGTGGAACAACAAGTCGCGAAATTTCACAATGCTGCACATGCCTTGATATTTAACTCAGGTTATAATGCCAATATTGGACTCTTTAGTAGTGTGCCACAAAGACATGACTGCATCCTGTACGATGAATATATCCATGCTTCCATACGAGAAGGCGTCCAACTCAGTCATGCATCCTCCTATAAGTTTAGACACAATGATTTTGATCATCTTGAGAAACGGATAACCGCCTTGGGTCCTCAATTTCAAAATATATATGTAGTCACTGAGTCAGTATTTTCTATGGATGGCGATATGCCTGAGTTAAAGGAATTACTAGCGGTCTGTAAAGCAGACAATATCTTCGTGATCGTAGATGAAGCGCATGCGACAGGAGTCATAGGCCACAAGGGGGAGGGGCTTATCCAATCACTTAATCTTAGTCAAGATGTATTCGCTAGGATTCACACGTTTGGGAAAGCGATAGGATGTCATGGTGCAGCTATCTTAGGTAATGAAAAGCTTAAGCAGTTTCTGATTAATTTTTCAAGGTCATTTATTTATACAACTGCGTTGCCACCTCACGCTTTGGCCACTATATCTTGCAGTTACTCACATATGCAGCACACGGACCAAATAGAGCTACTGAGGTCTAGGATTGCCTATTTTAAGTCGCAATTGGATGCACTAAGCTTGACAGACCACTTTATAAGCAGTAATAGCAGTATCCAATGTTGCATCATTCCTAATAATGAGGAGGTCAAGAAGATTTCTCTTGAGTTGTTAGATCAAAAGTATGATGTCAGACCCATACTGAGTCCAACGGTGCCTTTAGGGCTGGAGAGGCTTCGATTTTGCTTGCATAGTTATAATTCTGAAACAGAAATAAAATCTGTCCTTACACTTCTATCACAATTACTAGCTTCTGGATAAAAGAAGATTAGTCTATAATGTCAAGAATAATACTCTTTCATATGTAGGTCAATCCAGTCCTATAATCTTAATTTGCAGCGGTTTTACCCAAGGAGTATTCCTATAAAAAAAGAGCATATTGGCAAAGATATTTATAACTGGAATTGGTACAGATGTCGGCAAGACAGTGGTGTCAGCTATAGTTACTGAGGCGTTGGAAGCAGACTACTACAAGCCGGTACAAGCAGGGGACTTGAGCAATTCTGACACGATGACAGTAGAGCGCCTAATTTCTAATAAAGCTTCTAAGTTTCATAATAACAGCTATGCTCTTAATACGCCTATGAGTCCACATGCAGCAGCAGAAATAGACGGTGTAGAGATAGCTTTGAGTAAAATAGTAGTGCCTGACACAGATAATCATCTGATAATAGAAGGCGCTGGGGGCATATTGGTCCCACTCAATAATGAACAGACCATTTTAGATATTATAGACCCAACATATAAGGTCATAGTTGTATCCAGGCACTATCTCGGAAGCATTAATCATACACTGATGACTCTTGAGATTTTGAAAGCCAGAGGACTGGATGTACACATGATATTCAATGGTGATGAACATCTCACCACAGAGTCCATAATACTTCAGATGACAAATGTCCCGGTGCTAGGTCGTATAGATGAAGAGCCGTTAATAGATCAGGCCATCATCAAAAAATATGCTGAAAACTTAAGAAGCAATCTCACCCAATTATTGACTACTCCATGAGCCTAGAGAAGAGAGATAAGAAGCATCTTTGGCACCCATTGACCCAACACAAGACACATCCTAATACGCTGGCTATAAGAAAAGCAAAAGGGGCAATGATCATTGATGAAGAGGGTCGGTCGTACATAGATGGTATAGCCTCATGGTATACTTGTATGTACGGTCATTGCAATAACTATATTATTGAGAAAGTAAGTGAGCAAATGCAGATTTTGGACCACGTTGTCTTTACTGGATTTACTCATGAACCAGCTGTAGCCCTTTCGGAAGCATTGATAGAGATACTTCCTAAAAATCAAGAAAAGTTATTCTTTTCTGATAATGGTTCTACTTCAGTAGATGTAGCGATTAAGATGGCGTTGCAGTATCATTTTAATAGAGGTGGCAATAAGAGGCACATCATTTTGGCTTTGGAAGATGGGTTTCATGGAGACACCTTTGGCGCTATGTCCGTATCTGGCTTGTCAGTATATAATGGACCTTTTGAAGCGTTTTTTATAGACGTTAAACGGATACCTGTACCTACAGCTAGCAATCTGGAAAAAGTCAAAACTCAATTGCAACAAATTTTATCAGAAGATAATGTAGCTGCGTTTATTTTTGAACCGCTTGTACAAGGCGCCGCTGCCATGAAGATGCATGAGGCCGAGCATTTAGATCATTTGCTGCAAATGACTTCAGATAATGGCGTTATCAATATTGCGGATGAAGTGATGACAGGCTTTGGCAAGACAGGTACTTATTTTGCTTCCGACCAGCTCAAAGTAAAGCCAGATATCATGTGCCTTTCGAAGTCGCTCACAGGAGGTGTCAGTGCTATGGCTATTACGAGTTGTACTCAGCTGGTATATGATGCATTCTATGATGAGAGTATTCTCAAAGGATTCTTTCATGGGCATACCTACTCAGCAAACCCGCTTACCTGTACTGCTGCGAAGGCTTGTATAGATTTATTGATATCTGATGAGATTCAATTATCAATCCAGCGGATAAATGATAAGCATCACCTATTTGCAGCGTCACTGAATAATCATGAGGCTGTACAAGCATTTAGAATCTGTGGTGTCATCTGTGCTGTAGAGCTCAATATACAGACAGATAGATATGGTGGATATAGAGACAGAATGTTCTCCGAATTTATGAATCGTGGTGTATTCTTGCGCCCACTTGGAAATGTAATTTATATCTTACCGCCATTTGTGATTACCGATGCTGAATTGGACAAGATCTATCAGTCTATAACGGAGGTAATTGATATGATGCCTATAATGATGACTAATGAAGAGTGAAGTGTCAATAATGAAAATGGCATCCATATCAGCAGCTGGAAGTCAACATAATGAGATATGGGAGACCTATATTTCCGGTAAGCAAAAGTTGACACAATTGCCGTTTGATGAAGATGAGTTATTAGCGGGTACACTAGATGAGAAATCACAATCATTAATAGATGGGGTACGTGCGGAGGAGGATTTATATAATCGCCTAGATGATAGCGTGTTGTATGCAATATATGTGTCTCGATTAGTGATGGATGCCGATGGTAAAGAAGATACTATAGGCATTAATTTTGGTTCGTCCAGAGGTGCGACTAAATCAATGGAGCATCATCATGCGCACTTTAAAGAGAATGGCCACTGTGTAAGTATAGCTTCACCCTCTACTACCTTAGGCAATATATCTTCTTGGGTATCTCATGATCTGGGAATAAAGGGTCCGACGATTAGTCATTCCATTACCTGCTCTACAGCTTTGCATTCTCTGCTTAATGGCATAGCTTGGCTTCGGAGTGGGATGTCTAATAGATTTATAGTCGGTGGATCAGAATCGGCTGTCACACCATTTACAATAGCTCAACTAAAAGCATTGAGAATATATGCCAATGTGCAGAGGGAGTACACTTGCCGTCCTCTAGATATGACTAAGCGCAGTAATACAATGGTCCTTGGTGATGCGGCAGCTGCTATGCTCATAGAGCAAGGGCATCAGCCACAAGCACTTTCTTACATAACCGGGCTAGGGTACTCTACTGAGATACTAACTCATAGTGTATCTATTTCTACTGATGCAAAATGCTTTCAGAGATCAATGGCAATGTGTCTGGAAGGCATGAATGCAGACGATGTGGATGCCATTGTGCTCCATGCACCAGGCACGATAAAAGGGGATCAGGCAGAGGTCCTCGCGATAGAAAAAGTCTTTATGGGAAAGATACCAGCTTTGACTTCAAATAAGTGGTGTGTAGGTCATACCTTTGGTGCATCAGGGATGATGAGCATGGAGATGGCAGTTATGATGCTTATCCATAATCAATATAGCCCTATACCTTATTTAGTTAGTCAAAAGTCTCCGAAGAGATTAAGAAATATAATGGTGAATGCTGTCGGATTTGGAGGGAATGCAGTGAGTATAATGGTGTCAAAAAATAATTAATAGAAAAAGTATTGTTGTGAATAAGGAAAGGAATGATTGGACAAAGGAAGAGATATTAGACTTATATAATATGCCTATGATGGATTTGCTATATAAGGCAGCAACCATACATAGAGAGAGTCATGATCCAAATGTCGTGCAGGTTAGTACCTTGCTGTCTATCAAGACTGGTGGATGTCCAGAAGATTGTGCCTACTGCCCACAAGCTGCCAGATATCATACAGATGTCAATTCTCATGGAATGATGTCTGTAGAGGAGATAAAAGAGAAGGCTATGCAGGCGAAATCCATAGGGTCTTCACGGTTATGTATGGGTGCAGCATGGAGAAATGTAAGAGATGGAGAAGATTTCGAGAATGTGCTAGAGGCTGTTCGTACAGTCAATAAGTTGGATATGGAGGTCTGCTGTACTTTGGGTATGATCACAGAAAACCAAGCAAAGCGATTGGCAGAGGCTGGATTATATGCCTATAATCATAATCTTGATAGTTCTGAGGAATATTACAAAGAAGTTATTTCTACCAGAGGGTATCAAGATAGATTGGATACTATTAGTAATGTCCGAAAGACGAATATCACTGTGTGCTCTGGAGGGATAATAGGAATGGGAGAGAAAGTAGAGGACAGAGCAGGTATGCTCGTATCCCTGTCGACCTTATCTCCTCATCCAGAGTCTGTGCCTATTAATGCTTTGGTAGCAGTAGATGGTACACCCCTGGAGAATCAAGATCCTGTCGAAATATGGGAAATGGTGAGAATGGTAGCTACAACCAGAATTGTCATGCCCACAACCCAGGTCCGATTATCAGCTGGAAGAACGCAGATGAGTGCAGAAGGCCAAGCCATGTGTTTCTTCGCAGGTGCTAATTCAATCTTTGCAGGAGATAAATTACTGACAACGCCAAATCCAGAGATTTCTGATGACATGAAATTATTCTCAGCACTTGGGCTGTCGCCCCAAAAGCCATTTACTAAGAAAAGCCAGCCGCAAACAGTAGAAGCAGAGCATTCGCAATACGAGTCGCTTGGCGAAAAACCTAAGTGGTCTCGCCCAACACATACTTTGACTAAATAAGTTTATAAGAATAAGCGCTAAAGAATATTCTTGCTGAATGCTGGGAATTTTTCTAAGTCTTCTACATAGTCTAAATCGGATTTTACTTCTAAGACTGTGTACAGAAGATTGTTGCTCGCAATCTTTTGGATCGTATTATCATAGACAGACGTAGAACTCCACTCGATATCTTGAAAGAGAAAAGGATATAGTTTATTCATACCGAGAAGATAATAACCGCCATCAAAGGTAGGACCCACGACGACATCAGCGAGTTCTAACTTTTTAAATGCAGCCTCTATTATTTCAGGACTGATTTCTGGACAATCGCTGCCTATAATGACAGCTGATTCACATTCACTGAGGACCTGACTGAAGGCATCAGACATCCGTTCGCCTAGGTCACCATTATACTGTACTTTCTTATGGAAACTGGATGCATTCCAATCATCCCCTTCTGCGATAGATTGGTCATAGAATAGAAATCTTTCAGTATCAGATTCACGAGCGACTTTTCGAGTATGCGCCATAAGCCTAAGGTAGACTTCCAAGGCATTGTCATTCCCTATACTGGCTGCCAAGCGAGTTTTTACCTTGCCAGCAACTGGATTTTTAACAAATACTATGAGCCCTCTCTTTCTCAGTTTCAGTGTTTTGTGACAAAGCTACTCCTTTCTTTCTTTTTTGTCCTTATTCTCGTCCTTCTCATATATTTTCGATCCATCTTTGAGCTTGTCAGATATAGCCATATATGGACCTTTCACAATAGTCTCATCATTAGTTAATCCAGAAATAATTTGAATAAATTCATCATCTTGGATTCCTGTCACCACTTGTTTCATTGCAACTGTATCATCTCCAACGGTGAAGACGACCTCCTCATAGTCGGAGTCCTCCTTTTCTTTTTCGACCTGAGAATCTTTGTCACTATCTTCATCATCACTTTCCTTTTCTCTGGCTGTAACAGCCTGTATAGGTACTGATAAGACATCCTTGATTTCATTGGTATGAATGTCAACTGATGCAGACATGCCTGGACGGAATGGAAACTTTTGACCGCTTTTGACTTGGGAGTAGGATTCGGGATTGATCTGAATCTTGACAACAAAATTGGTGACCTGATCCGTGTTAAGGGCCATAGCAGCACCGGCAATATTGGATGCAGAATTTGCAATTTCAGTCACAGTACCCTTAAATTTCTCTCCTAAATAGGCATCTATTTCTATATCGACATTTTGTCCATTAGTTACTCTGACTATGTCATTCTCGGATACGTCTACCTGTACTTCCATAGAACGAAGGTTGGCGATTCGCATCATCTCAGTACCGGTCATCTGTATAGTACCGACCACTCGCTCTCCCTGCTCTACACTGAGGCTTGAAACTATGCCACTCACAGGCGCCTTGATTGTAGTCCTGCCAAGATTGGTCTTGAGTTCTTTAAGCGTTGCTTCAGAACTTTCTACATCATATTGAGCACCTTTGATACTCTCTTCGGCGGATCTTATACTGGCTTCTGCTGCTTTAATATTTGCTTTTAGATTATCAACATTGGCGCCTGATTGGTCATATTCCGATTGGGAGATCACACCATCCTTTAGGAGGCTGCTATTTCTATCATGGATGACTTGAGCATTTTTTAGTTGGACCATGATTTGCTCTTTTTGCGCAATACTTGATTCCTTCTGACTTCTAGAAACCGCCATTCTTGATTTGGCACCAGCAACAGCAGCATTTCCTCTTTGTACTGCTGAAACATAAGATTCGGGATCTATTTTAGCAAGAATTTGATTTGCTTTAACGCTATCTCCTTCCTGGATAAATAGCTCAACAATTTCTCCTGAGACATCACTGCTTATCTTTACTTCTGTCTCTGGAAAGATCCGGCCTGAAGCTGACACAGTCTCGAGAATTGTTCTTTTCTTGACGATATCTATCTGGATCTCTGTGCCTTTAGGTTTCTGAGAATTTTTATAAAATGCAAATCCTACTAGCCCTACAAGCAAGAGAATAAGAATAAGTATTAGCCATTTTCTATTTTTTCGCTTTGCCATTACTGATTAGAATTTAAGTTGTTTTCCTAAGTAAAATTCAAGGACCTTTACTTTAAAGAGGTAATCATATTTATTGATTAATCTCTGGAGTTCCAGGTTTTCAAGTTGTGTTTTTTGTGCTTCCCATTCAAAAGAATTAGCCGCCCCTATTTCCAATCTCTTAGTAACATTTTCTAGGCTGGCTCTTTGGGCACTAAGGCTTTTTTCAGAAGCTTCAAACTGTTTTTTTGCAGCCTTCGCATCGGCTAAGGATTGCTGTAAAGTGGCTTTGATATTATCTATAAGTAGCTGCTTCTGTAGTTTTTGGTTTTCTATTCCTAGATGTGCTCTTTGTACATTAGCCTTATTAATACCATTGCTATAGATAGGAATATTAATTCCTAGTCCAAATCCATAGGAGAGGAAATTTTCCAATTGTGCGCCATAGGATGTTCTGTCAAAAATTGGATTTTGAAATGGCTGCGAGATTGTGACAGGCATATTATTAATGAAAATTTCAGATTCGGCAAATTGGTCTTCGAACCCGACAATTTCTCTGGCCTGATTAGAGTAGTTAGTACCAACATTTCCAAAGAGTGATACAGATGGATGGTAACCAGATCGAGCTAATTCCACATCTAAGTCACTTGCCGTCGCCCTCAATTCAGCAGCTTTGATGTCTGGCCTTGTGCTGATATTATAGTTAAGCAACTCATCGAAGGTGATCAGGTCAGGATTTGTAGCTATCTCTACATCTTCTGGAACCTCTACTCTAATATCTTCCAATGGGTCAAGCCTAAGGAGTTGTTTGAGCTGTAGTAGGGCTATCTCGTAATTATTCTGGGCAGCTATCACCCCTTGCTCACTCTGAGTCAATTGAGCTTGTATATTAAGCAGTTCAGCCGCTGGAATCAATCCAGCATTTATAGACTTCTGCGTTCTATTAGATTGCTGTTCGTTAAGTGTAACTTGCTTCTCGGCAATATCAATATTTTCTACAGCAAAGAGTACATTGAGATAGCTGAGTGCTACTGAGAGACTGAGATCTATAGACGCCTGCTTAGCGTCATTCTGCGCCGCATCTAAGTCTATAGCTCTTCTCTTAATTGTATTCTTAATCCTAGATCCATTGTATAGTATTACTCCAGAGCCAATGCCATAACTATTGGCAAAGAATGTCTCAGTGATAAAGCTATTAGAAGTCGGATCGATAGTACGACCAAAGTTTAGATTGAAATTGATGTTGCCACTCAGGTTAGGATATCTTGCTTGTTTAGCTTGTTCCAGATCTATCTCTGCGTTTCTAGTTGCCAGATTGGACTGCTGGATGGCGATACTAGATGTCAAGGCATGTTTGACACTTCGTTCTAAAGTCCATAATTCTTGTGCATTTAGTCTTGAACTACAACACAAGGATAGAGCTAGAAAACTGATTATTAGACTGTAGTACCTCATAGAATCACGATTGTAGCACTAATATCTAGTAAGATTCCCTAAAAGCGTGCATAATTTCTATAAAGCAATAAGATATTCAGATAAATCAGAAATTAATCCTGTGTGGAATGGTAGAAAGGAATAAGTTGCTTCCTACTAAGTCTTAATTTCTTTGACCTGTAAGAATAAATTAAGCCTGAAAATAAAATACAGCCTTCATTTAGCTAGACGTGAGATTGCTTTCCGATTAATCTCTATTTTTTTACTCAGGAGATAGTAAAAGTCAACTCTATTTTTGAATTTAAAAAGCCTCTCAAATAACTGATTGTAAGGATTTTATGTTTGTGCAGGTGGAGGATTCCCGCTTCTTGGGACAGGTCGAACCCTGACGCAATTGCTTGCATCCCGATTTATCGGGACGTTTCAATCAATGCTTTAAGCTT
>CAZPUF010000088.1:0-11482 GCA_964589705.1 uncultured Saprospiraceae bacterium
GATGTCTTCAGTCTGTTGAGCTACATCCATATCTGAAATTATATTCCCAGAATATTTATAACCTAAGTGAGACAGACAAATGACAAGGTCGCACTTAAGGTCATGTCTTAATATTGTAGCTTTTTCCTGCGCTACTGAAATGGGATCTCTGTACTGAGTTTCACCAAATAGACTTTGTGGAACCAATCCACGCAATTCTATACCTAATCCAAAGAGTCCAATTTTTATATTTCCTTTTTGGATGATTTTGTAATCTTTTATAGCACCCTGCAGCGGTGTATTCTTGAAATCATAATTACTGCATACAAAGTCGAAGTTGGCGTTGGCAAGTTGTTTTTTCAATCCTGTCATTCCTCCGTCAAAATCATGATTGCCAATAGTGGCGGCATCATATCCCATGTGGGACATGCTTTTGATCTCCACCTCCCCGCCAAAAAAATTAAAGTAAGGAGTACCTTGGAAGATGTCTCCACTATCTACTAAAAGGACTTGATCAACTTCTTGCCTGATTTTGGTTATAAGTGCCGCTCTTTTGGCTACACCGCCCATTCCTTCATTTCTACTGCCGTCCATAGGGAAAGGGTCTATCCGACTATGCATATCATTGGTGTGGAGTATTGTTAATGAACTAAGTGCTGGGTCATTTGCCCACGCTGTCCATGGAAAACCGGTGGAGGCTGTAACCAAGCAACCAGTTAATGATTGACTTATAAATTTTCGCCTTGTAGTCATATGCTTATTTTGAATGGCTAATACGTGGAGAGTCATCTATGATAATAGGTAGGCCTTCCGATTGTCTATCCTTAAGGTGTTCTATAATTAAATCTCTGATAAAAACTCCTGAGTTCTCTTGCTTGAAATCTCTAAGAATATCTGCTTGATCTCCTCCATTTGCGACATAGTCAGGAAGGGCGACTCTATATATTTTTCCATCTTCAAGTGGAGCGCCTTTAATAAGAATCTTTTCAGCTGTTCTATCCTCCGAAATTGTAAATGAGACGGTTCTGCTTATCGGCCAGCCTCCGGATTGAGCTAAACCATCAAATAATTGCTTTACAGTTTTTGATGGAAGGTTTAACACAACCAACATATTATCAAAAGGCATAAGCTCATATATTTTCCCAACAGTTATAGGCCCTTTAGATAGCGTTGGAATTCTTAAGCCTCCATAATTCTGGATAGCAAAATCAACCGGTTCAAAAAATATTTTGTCAGATTCATCATACATAATATCGGTAAACCAGTTCCCCAAATTTGATGTCGGTTTAGCTTTAATAAGTGGCTCATCCAAGATGCCAATTTCAACTTCCATCTGAGCAGATAGAGTTTGATGATAAGGAAGGACTATGTTTCTAAGAAGCGTGTCGGTATTTAGGTTTTCAGATAACCTGATATAATCACCATCTACGGATACCAAATGTTGCTTAGTCTGGCAACTAAGAAACATTAGACATATAGTGGCTACAAAAGTTAGTTTATACATCTAGTATCAATTTTGCCTCCTCTTTGATCGCTTTCTCAGCAACTTTAAGAGGGTTAGCATTAGAATTTATCTTCTGCATCAAAGCCTGTGATAATTCATTGGCATTGGCCTTTTGAGGTAATAGCTTAGCTGCCTCAAAAATAAGGGCGATAACATCATTCTTTGACAGAGTTATTATTTCCCAAAGCTTATTAGATGTATATAACTGTTGGGCAAGATTATGTTCATACTCTTTTTGGACCGAGACAACCATAGCATTAGTAAGCTGTTCTACATTCATGTCTCTAGTCTTGAGCCGTAGTATCAGGTTATGGATGTCAATTCTGCTACAGAAGAGCAGTAATCTTTCATAGGCTTTTAGCTTGAGAGGTATAGCTTCTTTAGACAATTTGTTTCTAAGCTGCATTGCGTCCTTCTGATATTGTGCTTGCAAATATTGCCTGAGCACAAAATAGGCTGTCGCAAATACAATCAGCGACGGTACTGTGAGCTTAATGATTTCTAAGAATATGCTCATAAGACTACTTTAATATTAGGGTTTAGACTAAAATTTTCAGTCTATTATATAAATATGTTAATTCACTACAAATACTTGACTGCAAATTAGTAAGCAAATGTATATTTTTGAGTGTAGAGTTGAGATCGAGTGAGTGGAAAGTACAAATAAACAACGCATATGGATGAAAAGGGCACTGCGATAGCGAAGCCGGCTCCTATAAAATTGACTGAAGGAGCAATCAAACAAATCAAAATTCTAGTAGAAGAAAAGCATGTACCAGAGAACTATGGATTAAGAGTGGGTATCAAAGGTGGTGGTTGTTCTGGGTTTTCATATGTATTGGGTTTTGACGAAAAAAGTGAGAAAGACGAAGCCTATGAAATAGGAGATATAACTATCTACATGGAAAGGGCTCATGCTTTGTATTTAGTAGGGATTGAAATAGATTGGCTAGATGGATTAAGTAACCGAGGATTTATATTTAATAACCCAAATGC
This sequence comes from uncultured Saprospiraceae bacterium, assembly GCA_964589705.1. Lineage (GTDB taxonomy): Bacteria > Bacteroidota > Bacteroidia > Chitinophagales > Saprospiraceae > RFSX01. Next base: position 2,480 of record CAZPUF010000088.1, read on the forward strand.
AAAGGAAACCTGCGGCTGTGGCACTAGTTTCTCTGCATAAGCATCAAGACTTTTCATTTGAAAAATAGTCTTTGTACCTTTGAAACAATCATCATTCGACAAATGAAACTGTAACCATAACTACTTTTGAGTACGGTTTACAGAACATGAAGTAAGATATCATGTTCCATCCTAAGGAATTCTAATAAGTAAGAATCTACACCTTTCTATAATAACTATAGATGGGTCTTAATTTTTGATACAAGTTGTTCACTTTAAGTGAATGAGACATAGTTGATTAGTTTTTACCTATAACAAAGTTTTACATGAATTACTTTAAGTCTTATTTCTTCTGTTTATTTCTGTTAGTTGGATTTGGTATATCAGCACAAAATTCCTTGGAAAAGGAATTAGATCATAATTACAGATTATATAATCTGGATAGAATGAATACTTCAGCATTATATGATCAGTTTAGCAACAAGAGCGAATTCCATAATATTACTCTCACCTTTGGAGATGAAACATTTTCACTTGAGTTGTGGGATAGTAATTTGAGATCAGAAGACCATACGGTAACTCTAGCAAGTGGAGCAACATTTGAAGGTTCTGGCCCTAGAGCTATGATGGGGAATATCAAAGGTGATCCAAGTTCTGAAGTAAGATTAACCTTCAATGATGACTTTATCTATGGTTCTATTATTAGGAATGGTAAGCGATTAACTGTGCAACCGGCTTGGTATTTTGACCATGATACTGATAAAAACGTTGTTCTATCTTATTATTCATCAGATATAAAAGAGCATGATCATGGTACATGTGGTGGTGTACATACTGCTGATAATTACACAATTGAAAAAATATATAGAGATAAGAATAAAAGTGTTGGACTCTGTTTTGAAACAGAAATAGCTTTGGCAGCTGATTGGCTGATGGTAGAGGACTTTGGAGGCAGTGTTTCTGCTGTAGATAATCATATTTGTGGTGTATTGAATGATGTACAGACTGATTATGACGATGCTTTTCCTGATGAAATATTATATGATTTAACAGACACTTATATATCAGATTGTGCGACTTGTGACCCATGGTCAGCTTCTACGAATGCGGGAACAGTACTTAATTCATTCGCTTCATGGGGACCTAATAACTTAAGTGACCATGATGTGGCAACTCTCTGGACTGGAAGAAACTTTAATGGTAGTACCATTGGTATAGCATTTCTAGGAGCAGTCTGCTTTAATCTCAGATACAATGTCTGTGAAAATTTCACAGCTAATGGAAATTTATTGAGAGTTGTACACTCACACGAATTAGGACACAATTGGGATGCAACTCATGATGGAGGAGGTGGATTTATAATGTCTGCAAGTGTCAATAATACAGATGAATGGTCTGATGACTCTATTGATGATATAGAGGATTTTTATCTAGGGTCCGTGTGCTTAGAGGATTGTACAGATGGAGAGCCCCCTACAGCTGAGTTTGAATGGTCCATAGATAGTGAATGTGTTCCTTCCGAAGTTGAATTCTTTGATGAGTCAGAAGGTGCGACTTCTTGGTTTTGGACTTTTGAAGGAGGAATACCTGAGACTTCTACAGATCAGTTTCCTGTTGTTGTGTATGCTGATCCAGGTCTTTATGATGTTACCTTAGAAGTTTCAAATAATTTTGGATCAGATACCTACACTGTAGATGAAGCCATAGAGGTTGCAGATATTCCAGAAGCTTCTTTTGATTACTTTAGTGATGATCTATTTATCGAATTTCTTAATAACACGACGGGTGGATCGATCACTGATTATTTCTGGGAATTTGGAGATGGAAATTTTTCTGACGATAGTGATCCTGAACATGTATATGATCAACCCGGAACGTACACTGTAATATTAGAAGTAGAAAATGCTTGTGACTTTTCAATTGCTGTAGAAGAAATAGATATCTATGATAATCCAGAGGCTTCTTTTGTTGCGGATACGATATACGCTTGCGTTGGAGATACAATTGGATTTACAGATACAAGTTATGGTAATATCTCAGAGTGGGAATGGAGATTCGAAGGTGGTACACCAGAAAGATCAACTTTAAGTAGTCCTCAGATAAGATATGATTCAGTAGGTGTTTTCGATGTTGTATTAGAAGTAGAAAATCCTGAAGGTAGAGATGTGATAACAAGGAGAGCTTATATTACAGTTGCCGAACCACCAACTTCATCTTTTACATATACAAATTCTGGACAGGTAGCAACATTTAATAACACCTCACAAGGGGCTACTAGTTTTTTGTGGAATTTTGGAGATGGAGCCACATCTATAGATAGTTTGCCAGTGCATACATATGCTGCGCCTGGTCAGTATAATGTAGTGCTTGCAGCTTCAAATGCTTGTACAACGACACTTGATTCTCAGTTAGTAAATATTACCTTATTACCTTCAGCCCAGATAAATACGGCACAGAGTCCGTCTGGTTGTGCTACGCATACTGTAGCGTTCTTGGATAATTCTGGTGGGAATCCAACCAATTGGAATTGGACATTTCCGGGAGGTACTCCTGCATCATCTACCTTGCAGAACCCTGTAGTAAATTACAGTCAAGTAGGTAGTTATAGTGTAACTCTACAGATCTCAAATAGCGTAGGATCAGACGTTATTACCCTGCCAAATTTCGTGACAGTAGATGACATACCTCAGACTGAAGCTAGTTTTGTAACCGACTTATTAAATGTCAACTTTACAGGCGTTGCTAATGGTGCAGACAATATACTTTGGGATTTCGGAGATGGGAATACATCTACGGTCCTAAGTCCTAGTCATACATATGCAGAAGAAGGTAGCTATAATGTCAGCCTTACAGCGACTAATCAGTGTGGATCTGAAACGATTAATCTAACGGTCGTATTGACCTTGATACCTCAAGCTGGATTCAATGCAGTTAACTCTGTTGGCTGCGCTGATTTAGAAGTTTCGTTTTTGGACGCATCTAGCGCAAATGCTACATCTTGGAATTGGACTTTTCCAGGCGGTACACCAGCTACATCAGCGCTACGTAATCCTGTTGTTGTCTACGAGGTGGCCGGTAATTATGATGTGACCTTGGAGGTGTCTAATGATGCAGGAAGTGATGTATTCACAATGCCTTCATTTGTGCAAGTGAGTGATTTACCAAGTGCAAATGCAACATTTACAAGGAATCTATTGGATGTCACTTTTACAGGCACAGTTACAGATGCAGACGTTGTTAATTGGGACTTTGGAGATGGAAATACATCCCAACTTCTCAACCCGACTCATAGTTATGCACAGGAAGGTGTCTACAATGTGATCTTCACTGCCAGTAATCAATGCGGCTCAGTATCTAGTGAGGTCACTGTGAACGTCAACTCTTTTCCTACAGCAGGATTTACAGCTAATGTAACAAGAGGTTGTTCGGGATTAGAGGTTTCTTACACAGATGCATCAAGCCCTAATACCACTTCTTGGAATTGGACGTTTCCAGGTGGAACACCTTCGACATCTACACTTCAAAATCCAGTGGTAGTCTATAATGTACCTGGAGTATATGATGCAGAATTAATAGCATTTAATGCCGAAGGATCAAATACACTTATTCAAAATAATTTAGTAGAGATTTTGGATCTTCCAAATGCCTCTTTGGACTTTAACGTTATTGATAATAGAATAGAACTTACCAATACAACTCCTGCAACCACAGCAAGTTGGGTCATTAGTGATGGTACTCAATTCAATAGTCAGAATCCGATTCATACTTTCCAGGAAAATGGTACCTATACAGTGACTCTCACAGCGATAAACGAATGTGGTTCAGATGAGGTTGAGATCACAGTTAACATTGATGCCTATCCTACAGGAAGTTTTGAATTAGCTGCGCCAGCTGTTGGATGCAGTCCTTATTCAGTGCAATATGAGAACACGTCATCTATGGGAACTGCTTTTCAATGGTCATTCCCGGGCGGTACACCTGCTACCTCAATGGAGGAAAACCCTACCGTTACATATAATCAGCCAGGTACTTTTGATGCCACGCTGATAGTAAGCAATACTATAGGCAGTGACCAGATAACCATGTCACAGATTGTGACAGTGTTCAGCGAACCAGCAGTCAATTTCGAAAGTACTGCTAATGGAGCAGTAATAAACTTTACTAATACTTCTTCCGATGGAACAAGTTTCGAATGGGATTTTGGTGATGGTAATTCAAGTGTAGAAGAAAATCCATCTAATAGATATAATGAATCTGGTAGTTATGAAGTGACACTAATGGTGACCAACGAATGTGGTACCGCTGCACTAACTAGAGTGGTTATAGTTGACTTCTCTCTACCTGAGATAAATGTAGTCTTTTCGGAAACCGAGGGATGTTCACCATTCGAAGTACAAATAACAGATCAATCTACAAATAATCCTACCTCATGGGAATGGGAATTCCCTGGTGGTCAACCTTCTACATCTTCAGAGCAAAACCCAGTAGTGACCTATAGCGAGCCTGGATCATACTCTTTATCAGTAATTGTAATGAATGCTGATGGTCAGTCAACAACTGACTTTGTAGACTTTATTACTGTATCGGATATACCAGTGGCGTTATTCGATATTGAATTAAATGGTCCTTCTATAGGTTTGACTAATAACTCAGAGGGAGCTGATGAAGTCTTATGGGATTTTGGAGATGGAAATACAAGTACTGAGGATTCGCCTACTCACACATACGATAACCCAGGAACATATATGGTCACTCTCACTGTGACCAATATTTGTGGATCTACAGTAATAAGCGAAGAAGTAGTAATAATACCTTCTAGCACTGAAGATCTTGGATTAGGAACTGAATGGTCTATCTCACCGAATCCTACATCAGGAGAGTTTACTTTAAGACTTGAATCAGCTCTAGGTAATGATACTGAGTTTAAAGTAGTAGACCTACTGGGAAGAGAACTAATCTCTCAGATAATTGTACAAGGACAAAGGGAGATTGTTGCAGAGCTTGATGGTCAGGGAGTATTTTTAGTAATACTACAAAATGGAAATAGAAGAGATGTCAGAAGGCTTATGGTAACATTGTAAGCCATTAGATAAATGCAATAAAAAAGGCTGCTTTCAATTATTGAAAGCAGCCTTTTTTTATGTTGTAAAACTATGTTCTGTATTACATATTTTTTATAATATAATATCCAAATTCAGAACACTTCACAAGGGTAGCGCCTTTCATCAGTCTTTCGAAATCATAAGTAACTTTCTTTGATTTGATGGCACCCTTAATGCCTTTTTCTATCGTTTTACCAGCTTTGCCCCATCCTAGGTAATCAAACATCATCACACCTGATAGGATAACAGAACTAGGATTTACCTTATCCTGTCCAGCATATTTAGGAGCTGTTCCATGAGTTGCTTCAAATACAGCTACTCCTGTTTCATAATTGATATTAGCACCTGGAGCTATTCCAATTCCCCCCACAGCTGCAGCCAGTGCATCAGAAATATAATCACCATTTAGATTTAGGGTTGCAATTACATCATATTCAGCAGGCCTTAGTAATATCTGTTGCAAAAAAGCATCTGCGATTACATCTTTAATTATAATCTCTCTGTCTTTGTACTTAATCACTTGCCAAGGACCGCCATCGAGATCCGTTGCTCCAAATTCTTTTTTAGCCAATTCATAACCCCACTCTTTAAATTTACCTTCGGTAAACTTCATGATGTTGCCCTTGTGTACTAGTGTGACAGACTTTGCCTTTTTGTTCTTGATAGCAGCATTGATAGCAGATCTCACAAGTCGCTCAGTACCCTCTACAGACACTGGCTTGACGCCAATAGATGCAGTCTTCGGGAATCTGATACCTTTAGCACCCATCTCATCAATCAAGAATGATTTCATTTTATCATTCTCCTCTGTTCCATGCAGATATTCGATTCCGGCGTATATGTCCTCTGTGTTTTCTCTATAAATTACCATGTCTACCAATCCTGGTTTCTTGACTGGAGAAGGCACACCTCTGTACCATTTAACTGGTCTTACGCATGCATATAAATCCAATCTTTGTCTGATGGCAACATTCAGTGATCTAAAACCACCACCAACTGGTGTTGTTAATGGTCCTTTGATGGCTACAAGGTGTTCAGCTATGGTATCGGTTGTCTCAGAAGGTAACCAATCTCCAGCTTTTCTGGCATTGGCTTTTTCGCCGGCATAAACTTCTTTCCAATGGATTTTTCTATCACCATTGTAGGCTTTTTCCACAGCTGCATCAAAAACCTTTTTTGCAGCGGCCCAAATATCTGGTCCAATACCATCTCCTTCAATAAATGGTATAATCGGGTCTTTTGGGACTTGTAATCTTCCTCTTCTGGAAAGCTTGATTTGTGATCCACTCATATCTTGTTATTAATTTAGTTCGCTATTATGTTTGAAAATAGAGCACGAAAGTACTTAAAATAACAATTATGAGGCTCATTTGTTAACTCAAGGCGACTCACTTAATGTTTCTAAAGCACCATTAGCTATCAATCCATTGAAGAATACCATATTTGCAAATAACTGACTTCCTCCCAGCCAATAACCCCTAAAATTTGGGTTATCTACCATTGCTATGACCTTTCCATTACCTAATCTAGAGCAAGTTAAGGCTGCTGCACCAGAGCCAAAGCGCTTGTTTCTATTTGATGTGTATCCACTGAGGACAGGATTCTCAGTGTATTTCATTGGCGTAGCTATCTCGAAATCACTGACTTCATAGAATTGGGTCCCTCTTTTAAATATTGGTAGTCGGTCTGATCTATAACCGTAAAAAAGAGGGTGGGCTAGGTTTATCTCTGACTCAAAAATGGCTCCACCAATCACTTGAGCTCCAGATGACTGTTGCAAATTTTCATAGACAACCTTTGCTTTGGACCGTGTATCTTGCTTTTTCTGAGTCATCTGCGTCCAATTTAGTTTGTTGGTCAAATTGATTGCTTTCCTAAAGGCGAGTAATGTACCTCCGCTTTTAATCCAACTCTCAATCTTTTTTGTTGGCAATGCTTCTTTTTGATATCTGCCGTCTGGAATAATCAGCACATTGTAATTGTCTAGAGAACGCCTCGGTAGCTGTCTGATATCTATCATAGTGACTGGCATATTTAATCTCTGATCAAATTGGTGCCAAGTAGCCCCAGCTTCATATGAGTTGACGCCTTCACCAACAATCATGGCTACTTTAGGTAACTCTAATATCTGCTGCTGCGGTCCACCTAGGGATTTACCATCAGAAGTTTGACCGGTATCTATAGATAGTATATTGACTTGATATTCATTGCTGTATTCAAATACTTTTTTGATGACTTCGTCTCTGTTTATCGGTTGATTTGTTAAGGGTATGATCAAGCTGCCTTTCTCAAGAATAGTGCGCTGATCTCTTGATAATGCTGTCAATGATTGTTTGGCAACCCTAACTTTTAAGCCATCTTTGAGAAGTTGATATAACACGGCTGGTGCATTATACTGGGACCAATCCATAGCATACGCAAATACGTTCTCTGTATCCTCTTTTTGCTGGATGAATTCAATTTCTGTCACCTGATCTCCATTGGTAACAGCCCTTGGGGAGTAAGCTGATGGAATATTAAGTGCTAGTGGCAAAGTCCAAGCCGATACATCATAAAAAAGGCTGTCTCTAAATTCATGGACTCTTTCAAATATTGTTTTGATAAGTGTTGATTGTGGCTGAGACATTGGCACAACATAGCTTGTCTCTGGATTGAATTTGTGATCTTCAAGGCTAACTTTTTCACCCAGTTTATAGACGTCTATTTGATGCCTGTTTAGCATCTCAATGAAGTAACTGGCTTTATAGTGATCATCACACTCAAAGACAAAACTGCCTTTGGACTTTCTTGCGGGAGCATAGAAATTTTTCTTAAACTCGAGTATTTTATCCTTCATCTGAAAAGCTGCTCTTTGCGTAGATAAAGAGGTTACCACTTGATTTCTAATGGTAAACGGGAAACTGAGTAATCCATTATCAGTCTCCCTGAGGTGTCCTCTTGAGCTGGCTTGTTCGAAAAGTATTCCAATACAACCATTGATGTCTGGATAGGTACTTCCTTTACCATAATAGTAATCATCAAAGTTTTCTTTTGAATAATACAGAGATCCTAAACTGTCTAAGAAAGAGGCATGATATGTTCCAATCTGTTCGGTAAGATCTTGATTAATCTGTGGCGTATTAGGATTTGTTCTACTAGGTATACCTGGTTGGAAAAAGAAAGTCGAATTAGAACCCATTTCATGGTGATCTGTGAGAATATCTGGTTTCCATCTATGAAAATTAGAAATTCTTCCTTGGCTTGATGGATGAATGGTAAATAACCAATCTCTGTTCAAATCAAACCAGTAATGATTGGTTCTCCCGCCAGGCCATACCTCATTGAATTCTCTTCCATTTGGATCTGTAGACAATGAATGGTGCTTATGCATATTGGCCCAAGTGCTGAATCGTTGTAAGCCATCCGGATTATAACAGGGATCAATAATGATAACTGCTGTCTCATGTAGTTTTTCTAAATAGTCACTTTTGCCAGCTAATAGATGATATGCGACAAGGGTTGAAGCGTTAGCTCCGCTACTTTCATTTCCATGAACGCTGTAACCTTGATATACAATTATTGGTAAGTCTTTATTATTTCTTACTTCGCCTAACTCAGGGTCAATGAGCTTCATTCGATCAGATTTTATTTCCTCTATGTTGGAGAGGTTATCTTCCGAAGAGATGACAAGGTTCACCAATGGCCTGTTTTCATGTGTTCTTCCATACTCCTCGAATACGCAATTTGGAGAAGACTCACAAAGTGCTCTCATATAGTGATATAACTGATCATGGGATATATGCCAATCACCAATTTGATAGTTGAGATAACTTTCGGGCGATGGTATATCTGATCTGTATTCTACTTCTGGTAAATAATAGGATAATGGCGTTTGGGACGTTAGGATATTAGGGAAGCATATAAATGCAATTGCAATAATTAG
>CAZPUF010000089.1:0-11276 GCA_964589705.1 uncultured Saprospiraceae bacterium
GTCAGGCGATAATGACTCATAGATTTATAAGCTACGAACCTTATAAAGGGGATATCCCAGGACGAATTAAAGGATCTATTGTGTCAGGCGTAGAGGGACAAGCTTTGGCATTTGCACTAGATAGATTACAGGATAGAGGTAAGTTCTTCATAGCGCCTGGAGATAAAGTGTACAAAGGGCTTGTGATAGGCGAAAACACGAAAGCTAATGATCTAGAGGTCAATGTTATAAAAGGGAAAAAGCTGACGAATATGCGAAGTGCAGGTGCTGATGATGCAGCTAAGCTAGCTCCTAAGATAGTCCATTCTCTAGAAGAAGCGATGGAGTATATCAAAGAGGATGAGTATCTGGAAGTGACGCCAGAGAGTCTGAGAATGAGAAAGATCTAATTAGAGAGATTGACGATATAACAATAAAAAAAGCCACCTCTTGAGGTGGCTTTTTTTATTGTTAGTTGTAAGGGTTAATTGTAGCCAGTTCCTCATTCTTTGGCTTGCAATTCCGCTCTGTACTCGGCAGTGGCCTTTTCAAAATCTCTAATCGTACTATTAATGCCAAATTTGTACAGCCACCTATATAGAATACCAAACCCTTTGCTCGCCCTCTCTTCTTTAGCAACCCTTGCTCTTGGATGATCCATAAAGCTGAGATATCCTTGTTTTACTTCTTGTCTTTCAATATAAAACTCTATACACTTTATGTGTTTTAGATTTTTGTAGCCGTAATGGTCGGGAGCAACTATCCTAATCGGTGCGCCATGCTCTAAGGAGAGAGGCTTATTATCGAGTTTGTCTGCCAACATAACATTTTGCTGCATCAAGTCTTTTAAAGGCAAACTTGTTTTATATCCATCCTGTGCCTTTAGAACAACAAAAGTGATTTTATCTGAAACTTTCGGTAATATGAATGTCTTGTAAAAATCACTGAAACGGTAGCCACTCCAATTGAGATTTAATTTACTCCACGTGGTTACACAGTGAAAGTCTGAAACTTGAGACATTCTTGGGAGTGACCTCAAATCTTCGGCTATAACAAACTCCTCTAAATCGCCACCTATGAAAATCCTGATTTTATCTACTTCTTTAGGAAAACGATTTGCATACTGTGGCAGTCCAAAACGAGGGAAGAGATTTGTTTCTTTTTGGCCAGGTGGAAGGGTTTTCATAATTGAAGGTTAGCTTTTATCCTAACAAACCTCTTTTTCGTATTGTTCATCGGTGCAATCTTCTGTTCAGCGCTGGAGAATAACTCCTCTAATTGGGTTTGACAATTAGTTCAATGCATGATATTTGAGTCAGAAGTATATGAGAAAGGCGCAAAAAAAAAGTAGGTAACCAATTAAGGATACCTACTATAATTATATCAAAAATGCTAGTTATCATTCGATAACAACCATTCGGATTGTTTTAACGCCTTTTTCGTTTGATAAATTAATCCAGTATAATCCTGGTACCATCTCATCATTATCTATGTTAATATCCTGACGGCCACCCTGTAAGTTCAATATTTGATTATCTACTTGCTGACCAGCAGTATTGACAATAGTCATATTCAAACTCTCTTGTTTTTCTGAATCGATACTTAATACAAAAGATCCTTGATTTGGATTAGGTGCAATAGCTGCTTCCAATAATCCTTCTAGCTCATTGGTGCTTGTAGATCCTACTTCTACAGTAGTAGATAATATTCTAGTCCCACATCTGTTGGATATGGTTACTAGCACGTCATATGTTCCAGCTTCTCTGTATGTGTGAAGTGGAGCACCACTGGTGCTAAATTGACCATCACCAAATTCCCAGAAAATGCTATTGGCGTTCGTAAAGTTATTGTTAAACTGAACCTGACCACCTCCCAATTGGTCAAAGCTGAATCCTCCACTTGGTATATCTATTACCTGAATGGACACTGTCTCTGTAGTTGTTCCAGCCGGATTAGTTAAAGTAAGCGATATTTCCTTGTCACCAGCTAAGAAATAAGATATCTCATGAGGTCCAGACTGGTCTGAGGTAGGAGGTAAGGCACCGAGACCAAAATTCCAATCAAATGCCAATAGTCCACCTGTAGTGATAGCACTTACGGTAACAGGCTCTAGAGGGCAGTAAGGAATATTAGGTACATCTAGATTAGCCAATGGCACTTGTAAAGCCCTTTCTCTAATATTGATATTGTCTAAAAATAAATCATTGCCTCTTTCACTATCACCTATTAATCTGAAAATAACTTTGTCATTACCTCTGTATTGAGAAATATCTACTTCTTCACGTGTCCAATTGATTCTAGATTCTGGAGTTTCAAAAGGCAAGTTCGTTGTATTTAGTTGAGCACCTCTTTTATGATAAATTGTATCCATAAAAGTTTCTCCACAATCGAGACTCACATCTATTAATAGTGCATCATCATCTTGTCGGTTATAGAAATAGGCCAAATCAAATGAAAGAATAAGGGCATCATCTCCTGGTGCAGATAAATCTAACGGCACCATAGAAAGAAAATCATCAGTTGTTGTACGATTAACATCACTGAAAGGCATTGTAAGCATAGAACTTTGCTGTCCATTTATTCCTACTGCAAAAGAAGTAACCCAAGTCGTATTATCTACTGGACTATTAACTACCCAGAAGTCTGGAAGGTTCGTATTAAAGAACCCTTCTGTTATAGGATATTCTTCTCCAGAACTCAGATAAAGCGGACCTCGTAAAGTAATTGTGTCATTAAAATTCAAAGTTTCGTTTGGATGAGAAATCCATGTTTTCAAAACAAAATCTCCATCTTCCGATAGCGTAAATGGATCAGCGAAGGTATACTGAATGGTATCTTCCGTCTCTATTGTCCCCGAAAAGAGCTCCGTCACTACTGGTCTATCATTTACTTGATATGATATCTCAATGTTCGACAAACTATTATTACCCGAATTGACGATATCAACAGTGATTATTTCTTCCAAAGTACCCGCACAAGTAACAAAGTCTGTTATTTCCGGTACTGCAACATTCTCCATTGTTAGATCAAAATCGAGTTTACAGTTAATAAGTCCCTCTCCATCAGTATTGCCTGATATGCTACGGCGTCCTTTTATTCCATTAGGGAAATTAGCAGATACGGCAAACCAAGCTATTTCAAATGGATTAGCGATTGGTAACCTTGAAAAAGTATCTGTGACTGTATGCGATACTTCCATATACCTCGAACCTAGTCTATACACATCATAACTCTCAGCTCCAGATATTGGGTCCCAACTAAATAACATGTCATTACCACAAACTTCCAATATTTCAAAGTTACTTGGGATTCTTGTCACCGTCATTGGTTCACTGACTACTGTCTCACTCCCTCTAGAAATTGAAAGCAAAACCTCATTTGATGTAAATGAAGGAATACCGACATTGATGTTTTGAGCATTTGGCCCTGCTGTAGCCAGATCTATCCAGTTCTGACCATTGTCATCTGAGATTCGAATGGTGAAGGATTGTCCATTTGGCTCTGCTTCCCAATATACTGTCTCACTTCGCGAAGCGACTAATTGCTCTCCTCCAAATGGATATATTAGGCTTACCTCATCCATTCTTACTTCCCAAGTGATATAGTATTCCACATCATCAAATGGAACCTCAAGTCCTAGTAAATCTACCGTGTACTCCCCAGCAACAGGATTAGACACAAATAGCTGCTCCTGATTATTGAGATGATCTTCACCTTCTACTGCAGGAAGATCTAAGGTGCTCGGATTTGGAGTTGGGTTGAGGATCAAAGGTAGATGCTCTGTACCGTCAGGTGTTGTCAGTCTTGATTCTAAATCATTGATTAGCGCTCTGTTACCTGCACCAGATCCAGGTCTGTCATGCCAGTAAGTCATTACCCTAAGTTCTCTTGCACCAGCGGGTACAGAGATAGTGTATTGTGCAGTCTGTTCGTTAGTAATGGTGCCTCTTTCATAAGTTCTTTCTTCTAAGGCAATAGCTGCTCTGAGTGCATTTGCAGTACCCCAGCCAAAAGTAAAATCTGGTCCTGGATTGCCAAGATCATCAGCCGTATTCATCATGATGGCTTTGAGCAATGAAGCATCAGCAGTTTCTCCACTATTCAAATCTCTATGCGCTTGATGCAACATGGCCATCACCCCTGCAATACCGGGTGCAGCGCCTGAAGTACCACCAAACGATTGGTAATTATGGTCGTTTTGTGTAGAGATATGTGCCGCACCATTAGATGCTAGGTCAGGCTTGATCCGACCATCATCGGCAGGTCCCCTTGAGCTTGAGTTCTCGATACTTCCAACTTTATTTGTATTAGCTACAGCAATTACATTCTTGCCTTGCTTATGTCCACCAGTGATGTTACCCCATTGCTCTCCAGCACCAAATCCACACTCTAGACCATTACTGTTTCCTGCAGAGAAGACGTGCATCAACGTTGGATTATCAAAGCATTGCTCATCCACAGTTCTTGCAGTATTAGTATAGCCACCATTGCAACCATTACTATATGATGAATTGGTTACCAAGACATTACTATTAAGGTGCAGTTGCATTGTAATGGCATCAGTAAAGGATGGAATATAATCTACGGCATACAAATCTGCTCCGGCTGCCATTCCCCTGTTACGAGGATCTCTGTTTCCAGATCCTGCCATGATTCCTGAGACACCATCTCCGTGAGTCCCTCTGTCTGGGAAGTCATCTACATCAGCTTGGAATAATCTACCATGGAAATCTACGTGATCAAATATTCGACCATCATCTCTACATAATACGGCTACGCCTTCTCCATTATAATTTCTGCCAAGGGGTAATTGCGTATCTATGGCATTTGCTCTGACTAGTGCTCTTCCCGGTATCTCGTCTGGTGTGGAAGGCCCTGGTCCTAACTCCAAACTGAATATGTAAGGTAAGGCAGCTACTCTTTGGATATCAGCTATTGCGATCTCTGCCATCATAAAATTGTTGTAACCATTGAAACTAGTTACTTCTACGCCATCGTATATCAAAGTACTCATTAGCGTCTCTGCATCCATTTGCTTATCTGCTGCCAACGAAACTTCTATATGGTCTCTGTCAACATAAGCCCAATCAGGTATATCATTGGCTTGAATACGATCTGAAATAATTAAATCTAGTGACATGTTAGATACATGCCTCACATTCATACTTTTTAATCGATCTGGTATAAATGATTCTGGAAATGATACATAATAGGCTTTGTGTGGTATGTACTCTAGTAATTGAATGCCTTCTTTTTCCATGGCCGTAATCTGAGCCTTAGTTGGAATGGCATTAAATTGAACAAGTCTGTAATATTTACCATCGGCAATATCATGCTTACTTAGAGTACTTTCATTGATATATTCATCAAGATTGTCACTCAGTAAAACAGTACCGTTTCTAAAATGTACTTCATTAGACAGTTGTCCAAACAAAACGGTACCCAAAAGAAAAATGAAAAAGGTTGTATAGATTCTCATGTGATAGGCTATTGATTTATAAACTAAGCTATTAAAGTAGCTAATTTTAAACTTATCAGATGATTATTTCGCAAAAGAAATGGTAGCCAAATTTATGAGATGTAGCTAGTCCGACACATAGCATTGATTGGTATGCTAATATAGATTAATACAAAACAATATGTGTTTTACTTAATTATTATTTCATCTGCAAAAACCCAGCATTTATGGCCAGCACCTTTGTGATGAGAGGGACAGGCTCCCAATGTTTTCCCTACAACCTTTACATACCTTGATTGTGCTTCATTTCTGACAACGAAGTCCTTTACAATAGAACCCTTATCCGTAGTCTTGATGATGTTATTGTGCAGTGAGCCAAGCAGATTCCATTGACCTGGTTCACCGATATACACTTCTAAGTCAGTAGGCATAAAAATCCATGAGTTTTCATCTTGGAGAAATCCCATACGTACTTCAGAGAAAGTTTTGTCAGTGCCAAGGTCTATAATAGCCACTGCATCTACTCCTTCGTATCCTTGCCAAGTACCATTTCTAAAGTCCTTGCCCCCTCTGAGTTGGTCTATTAATGCTTCATCACCTCCTGCAGCGTATTGGGGTGCATAAACAGTCTCTAGAGTAATGCGCTTATCAGTGTCCATTTTGGAAAAAAGACTGGTAGCTTTTTTACTAGGATATGCGCCTGGCTTCTCTGCCCAAGTGGTCAGATATGAATGAGACTTAATCGTTATTGGACCTTCATATTGTTTAGGTTCGTCGTCATTAAGGGTATAGTAGATGATGGTGCCAGGAGTGGCAGTGGCCAGCTCTACTTCAGTCTGGTGTCTAAATGATCGATCTCCTCGGACTATAGCTGGTACAGTGACCAACTCATTGTCTACTATTCTACTGATAGGTCTGTCAGATTTTTCTTGGCCAAATTGGGCATTGGGTGTATTTGACATAACGAAGTAAAAGCTTGGGCCTTCCATGAGCAGTTCATGAGAGATATAAGTTTTAGTATAGCTTCCTTCACCTTCATATATATTTTCAATGTAGATATTTTCGTCACTATTATTCTCAGTTTGGAGAAGTACAGAATTGCCATTTTCAAGAAATATTTCTACTTCATCAAACCATGGCGATCCTATGATATAATCATTACTGCCTGGTGCTACAGGATAGAAGCCCATGGCGCTAAATACCAACCAGGCACTCATTTGCCCACAATCTTCATTACCAGATAATCCATTGGGAGCTGCGGCGTATAAGTCATCCATTATTTGTCTGACATACTTCTGTGTCTTATAGGGTTGACCTAAATAATTATACAGATAGGCGATGTGGTGGCTTGGTTCGTTACCATGTGCATACTGTCCTATCAAACCTGTGATATCTGCTTGGTGTCTTCCTGAGGTCTGTTCAGGGGCTGAGAATAGCGCATCTAGCTTGGATATACCCTTTTCTTCTCCCCCCATTAGTGTCGTCCATCCTTCGATGTCCTGGGCAACGCTGAAGCTATATTGCCACGAATTAGCTTCGGTATAATTGAAATTTACCTCAGTTGGATCAAAAGGGAAGAACCATCGGTTATTACTCCTTGCTCTCATATGCTGTGTACTGGGGTCGAACAAGTTTTTGTAGTATTGAGCTCTTCGATAATATTCAGCTGCGATATTATTCCTACCCATTTTCTCAGCCATCTTAGCGATAGTCCAATCATCATAGGCGTATTCGAGACTTTTTGACACACTTTCCGCTTCTTGAGCTGTCGATAAAAAGCCGTTCTCTATATATTCCTGTATGCCTAGTCTATCGGCAGTGGCACTATGTATCATGGCGTCCAAGGCCAAGTCTTCATTATATCCAGTTATGCCTTTCATATAGGCATCTGATATAACAGGAGTGGCATGATACCCAATCATACAGCCAGTATAGTTAGCTCCCAATTCCCACATAGGTAATTGTCCACCTTGTTGATATTGACTCATGAAGGTATGGATATAGTCCTTGGTCCGTTTCTGATCTATAATGGTAGCCAGTGGATGCAGTGCTCTATAGGTATCCCATAGCGAAAATATGGTGTAGTGGTTGTAACCATCAGTTTGGTGGATATTGAGGTCAGTGCCAAGATATCTTCCATCTACATCTGAGAAGATATTAGGAGCTATCATCGTGTGATAGAGTGCCGTATAGAATATGGTTTTCTTTTCTTTATCCTCATCGGTGACTTTAATCTTAGACAATTCCTTAGTCCAAAGTTGTTCTGCTTCCGCAAGGGTTCTGTCAAAATCCCAATGATTAATTTCTGCTTTTAGATTTTGTCTGGCACCATCAATATCTACAGATGAGATACCAACCCTTACTTTGAGAATTTTATCTGCTTGGCCAAAATCCAGCATGGCTTTGATGGCAGTACCTTTTGCAGATTTAAAACTGTTGTTGGCAACACCAGAGGATAATATTTCATGATTAATTATTGGCTGGTCAAATTGCATGACATAATAGAACCGCTGCTCGGTAGCCCAGGCATTAGAATGCCTGTAACCTTCAACTTCTGTATCACTGACGATAGTGATTCCACTATCTATGACCTTGTCTCTATGCTCAAGATCTATGATGAGTTTTCGGTCTTGCTGAGCAGGGTAGATATATTCGTGCATACCAGCTCTAGCAGTGGTAGTCAGGGCTATTTTGATATCATATTTGTCTAAGATGGTACTATAATAACCAGGAGATGCATTTTCATTTTCCTTCTTAAATGGTGATCCATATCCCTCTTTTCCATCATGCCCATTATGAAAATTGGTGGCACCAGTTACCGGCATTAGCAGCAAGTCTCCATAATCAGATACCCCTGTACCACTCAGATGAGTATGGCTAAATCCGTAGACAACAGAATCTGTATAATGATAACCACTGCATCCATCCCAACCGGTCAATCTTGTATCAGGACTCAGCTGCATCATTCCAAATGGAACAGTAGCTCCTGGAAAGGTATGCCCATGGCCTCCAGTCCCTATAAATGGGTCTACATAGCTTATGACATCTTGAGTCATTCCATAAGCAGAGAATAGCATAATAATTAGGAGTGTACGACAATAAAGCTGAAACATAGGACAATAGAATTTGAACCGATAAGATAAGTGAATTTTGTAAGAGAGTTTTTTTGGTGTCCACCTTATTCGATCATAAGAGTGGATTTTACTTCTAAAAGTCGATCATAAAGTAAGCAAGACTTCTACCAATTTGATTTTATAAAAAAACCCTTTCCACGATAGGTGAAAAGGGTTTTTATATATTTTGATATTCAGCTTATTTCAGCTTATTGATTTTGCCATGATTAATGATGGCGTTATTGTCTGTGATTTGATACAAATAGATCCCTTCAGTCAATTCGCTAAGGTCGATTCTATTATTGCTTTGTGTCAAGATTTCGCGTTGTACTAACTTCCCTGTATTGTTATAAATGTAGAGTTGGGTAGTATTCCCAATTGGGCTTATTTCTACATGCCAATCTTCGATCACTGGATTAGGGTAAGTGTTGACTTGGATTAGTTCTGATAGATCGTTCGTGTTTGAGGTGCAAGCTGCACCAGGAATCTGGATACCTACTGCATCAAAATCTAAATCTCTTTCATTTAGGTTATTATCTACTACGAGTAATTGTTCACTTTCTTCTTGTCCTATATCTTCAAGTGTAAAATCACTTATCTCACAAGTTTGTCCTAATGCTGTAAATGAGAAAGTGACCAAGACAGACTCATCTGCTAGAGTAACAGGAGCGGCGTCAGCCCAGATTATTCTCACCTTACCAGGATCTGGAATAGAATTATCATCTACTGGCAATATGATACTCGAATCAAAGAATGGAAGATCTTCATTAACGAAGACCACATCATTTATTCTATAGATTCTTTCATCCCAATTAAGAAATAGCTGAAATGTAAGTAGGTCTGTAAAGTTGGATACGGAAAGTTGTACCTCAAAATCATCTCCAGTGACATCATCTATATTATGGCTTAGCTCGATTTCAAGTGCATTATTCTGAGCTATAAGTGCTGTCAGGCTAAAGGCAAATAGTAGGGTGGTAATGAGTTTCATATCTTGACATGATTAATTTAGAGGTCAAAGATATTGGAAAAACATATAAAAAGTTTTTATAATATATAAAATAGATGTTAATCAGGGTTTTCCTTTAGCATTTGATTTAGAGAATAGTATTTCAAGGCTTGATAATAGTGATGAGGATCACCAGTTGTCCTTATCACGACTTCTTTTTCTTCTTCGGGGTATAAATCAAAAAAGTTATCAGATAAGTATCCATCAGAGCTAGTGTATAAGTATAGGTTTTTAACAAAGTTATCTGAGCGCAAATTGAGCTGTAGACCTTCAGGGATTGCTTCCCATTCCATATGGACTATAGGGTCTGCTAATTTTAACTTTCTGGGCTTCACCAGTAAATGGGTTTTGCTTATATGCATATCATCATTCACTAACTCAACCTTCGCATATTCTCCTTTACCTATTGGCTTTTGAAGAGGTTTTAGATCATAATGTAGATTAGAGTAAGAAGGTAAATTGACTATACCTTCTTTTTCGAAGATCACTTGATGATCATTGTACACTGTCATTCTCCACTTGGCATTCAATTCATCAGGTGTATCATTGATGACGTATAGGGTGTAATCTCTGTCATTTGTCTCTACAAAAATGGTTTGCTCTTCATAGGCATCTCGCACAGCATACTGTAGTGCTCTCCAGGTACCATCCACATCTACGCTACTCCATGATATGGCTGGCCAACAGTCGTTGAGTTGCCAGAACAGCGTACCCATGCATCTATCAGCTTGGATTCGATGGCTCTGAATAGCGTAACCAATGCCTTTGGCTTGTGTGAGTTGAGAGATATAGCTGAGAGATATGATGTCTTGAGGTGTCGTGTAATAATCATCTATATGCTTATAGATAAGTCGATTGCCTTTATAACTTTTTTGTCGGTGCGAAAGAAGAGGGTCTTTAAGATCGAATTTACTGGGATTGAAATACTTCTGTATTAATTTGATATTAGGAAATGATTGAAAACCATATTCTGAATTAAAACGTCCAACATTCACAGCATAATCTTCAAATGGGTCCTCGCCGTGAAATACCCCCCAATAATGCATAGAGTGATGATTGAAATTTTCCGATTTCCCCCAATTACTCAGAGGAGAAGTATGCGTGAAATTCGGTTTGGGGACTATGGTCCCTATTAATTCTGGTATCTGTCTCATGAAGACCTCATCATACTGGGCTTTTAATAACTTTTGGTAGCTTTTGGGCATGTTAAATTTCTTCTGCCAACTCCAGTTAAACCAGGCTACTTCTATCTCATTATTACCACACCAATGGATGATACTTGGATGGTGATGCAATCTCATCACATTATCTTTTACTTCGCTCAACATATTATCGACAAACTCAGCATCCACAGGAAACATGGTATTAGCAAACATCATATCCTGCCAAACCATAATGCCAAGACTGTCACAAAGATTATAGAATATATCTTCTTCATATATTCCACCTCCCCACACTCTAATCATATTCATATTGGCAATAACAGCATCATTTATAACTCTACGATAGTCATCATCAGTCAGACTATTTGTAAAATGACTTTGAGGGATATAATTTGCGCCCTTAGCGAATATGGGCTGACCATTTACTTTAAAATAGAATGAGGTGCCTATGCTATCTGGTTCTCTTATCAGTTCGGTTTTTCTTAGTCCAATGGTTAATGACTTTTCAGAGCACACTTTACCTTTATATAATAGAGCTGCGTTAATTGTATATAGTG
>CAZPUF010000090.1:0-11106 GCA_964589705.1 uncultured Saprospiraceae bacterium
GAGATATAGGGTAGAGCAGGCTCTACTTCCCCATACCCTTAGAAGGGCGCATCTTTCCGCAGGGTATTTTTGAGTTAAGCGGTTGTCCCTTCATGGAGTTAGAGGGTAGGTGGGCTTTTCTTCCTGCAGCTGCAGATTTACCCTAGAGTTAGAAGATTGGTATATCCTACAACCTCCTCACCAGAGCAATCACTTCCTTGCCATTTATCACATCTCCATCGGGATGAAAAAAATCATACACAAAAATATACATACCTATAGGAGCTGGGGTTCCATCTTCAAGATTACCTTCCCATAAGATATTGCCTTCAGTACTGAGCAGGGCATTTTCTGCCACAGGTAATACTAGACGGCCATGGTCATCATGTATTGCTACATTTCCAATGAAGCCAGTTTTTTCTAGATTATATTGAAGGATTGCAAAATCCTCAAAGCCATCTGAGTCAGGGGAGAATCGTTGACTTTCTAACTCTACAGTTCCTGCTGCTGCTCCACTAGAGGAAATCCTTTGACTATTAGTGTATCCAGGTGTGCCATAATTAACACTTGCCGCTGCTGAGAACCAATTGTTTGGATCATTGGTGTCAGAGATCGTCGATAATCTTTCTAGACTGATCCCTTCTATATCTGCATTAGTCAGTAGGGGAGAATGAAAATCATCAGTGTAATCAAAGCTGTCCAATGTAATGACCTCATTATTGGATTTGAGTAAGACAGATACATTGCCCTCATCATTCACATAGTTTGTGATATTGAGTTCAATTATATTGGCCGTATCAGGCGGGAAGTAATTATCTATTATCTGAGTACGATCATCAGTAAAGGCAATGATTTGTCCAGGAGTCATCATAGTGCCTGGCATAATCTGCACATCGACTGCTGTGCTGTTGGCTCTTGCAAAAAACACCTCATCAAGAGAGAGAATTCTATCTGACACATTGATTATTTCTACATAGTCGGCATCATTGCCAGGTAAGGGGTCATACAGTATTTCGTTGATTAGAATGTTACCTGGTGCTGGAGCGCTGGCAAGCAAAAGAGGAAGGGTCGTCAACACCGACGAATTGCCAGCCTCGTCTTGTACACCTGTAATGATAATTTCACCTTGTTGTCCTATGGGAAATTCACTGGAAAGCTGCAAGCAAACTGTGGTGGGATCTTCAGTGCTAACTGAGGCACTAGCAATATTGATTTGTTGACCTTCTGTTGTATTTACATTGTAGTTGGATACTTCCTCCACGGAAGATTCATTTAATACTTCTGAGAATTGGACATTGATTTTATCTGCAGTAGCAAATGCAGCTGATATCACAACAGGTGGTTCTATATCTGGAAGTAAATCCTCAACAATAATGTTATCAAAGAAAAATTTGTCAGTTCTGGTTGAAGTATATTGGCATGTCCAACCCAAATAGTGATCTCCAGTTAGATCCTCTGTATCATAGAACACCCTGAAAGATTCAATTGCTACAGGGTCAGTTCCTAGCTCCTGTGTAGATAATATCCATTCGTCTTCTAAAGATTTGGACATTAAGATTCTAAAAGAAAAACCATTGGCTATTTGTCCCATAGGGCCTGAAGAAATACGCATCTCTGTTCCATTATCTACCTCAAAAAATTGAACAGCATCATCACTTCCTGATTCTCCAAACCTTAGCAGAAATCCGGTTTGCTGATTTGGATCAGCAGTATCCTTAAGCAGCCAATAATCCAAAAGATTAGAGGTGGATGGCGCAAAATCCATCTCTATGTCCATAGACCAAAGTACACTATCTGCTGCCGTAATCGGTGTAAAAATAGATGATGATCCAGCTTCAGCTGCTGCCAACTGAAGTCTGCTTTCCTCATTAATGATAAAATTGGAAATATCTCCAGTCCAGATACTCAAGTCCCCATTGTTATCAAAGTCTACATTGAGCTGTGCCTTCAGTCCTAAATTCATCAGACATACCAGGACCAAAGTCAGGCCATACTTTATCACTTGGAACTCCTTATTTATCGAGGCTGTTATATTTATTTTTGACTCGTACATCTGTTCACAAGGTAATGATATCATTGATACCAGAAATGTAAATTTTCTTCATCGTAATTACTCTTGTGACGTCTTTTGTATGATAGTCTTGGTAATTTCGATTGTCATCATTCCATTTAAGGCAGTATTTTTGATTATTAAAGTAAACAATCGGTTGTTTTTCTGAGAGATGACTGAATAAAGTATAATGAATATGAAATTGGCACTTGTTGGAGCTACTGGACTAGTAGGTCAGGAAATGATTGATGTTCTTGAAGAGCAAAATATCCATATCGATGAATTTATCCCTGTAGCTTCTGCAAAATCAGTCGGCAAGATTTTAAAATATAATGGTAAGGAATATGAGGTAGTTTCTATGGAAGCTGCCATAGCTGCAGGCCCAGACTTCGCTCTTTTCTCAGCTGGTGGATCTATCTCAAAAACCTTTGCACCTCAATTTGCAGCTGTGGGAACGACTGTAATAGACAACTCGTCTGCATGGCGAATGGACCCTGATAAAAAGTTAGTCGTCCCGGAAGTTAATATGGATTTGCTTGATGACAATGACAAGATTATTGCCAATCCAAATTGTAGTACTATTCAATTAGTAGTTGCCCTTAACCCATTACATCAAAAATATGGTATAAAAAGACTAGTGATATCTACTTACCAGTCATTTACAGGAACAGGTGCCAAAGCTGTAGATCAGTATGAGTCAGAAAGAGATGGCAACACAGAAAACGGATATAAGATGGCCTATCATTATCCCATCTTTGAGAATTGCCTGCCTCACTGCGATATATTCCTAGATAATGATTATACCAAGGAGGAGATGAAATTGGTCTATGAAACGCGTAAGATCTTATCTGCACCTGATATTGCGATTACAGCTACAGCGGTCAGAGTTCCAGTACATGGTGGACATTCAGAATCAGTTAATGTTGAGTTTAATAATCCTATCGATATATCCGATATCAAGACTTTACTTGCTTCATCACCGGGCATTATCCTTCAGGATGATATAAAGAACAACATTTACCCTATGCCACTCCAGTCAAAGAAAAAGGATGAAGTCTTTGTTGGAAGAGTAAGACGTGACGATTCTGTAGAAAATGGTCTAAATCTATGGATAGTCGCTGATAATCTTAGAAAGGGGGCAGCAACGAATGCTGTCCAGATATTGCAAGGATTGTTGGAAAAGAATAAAGCAGTACCTGCTTAATCAATGTATGAGTATAACACCAAGCGACAATGAGTCTCTTGAATTTGAATAAATAGTTTACAAGAAAATTTGGCTTGGAACGGTAAAAAACGTTTTTAGTTCCTGGCCATTGAAAAACAAATCACATGAAAAATAAGATTGTACTTTGGGGAAATGATGGCAAAGATGAGAAAGTGCTCATCGCCATGGAATTACTTGCTAAGGAGAATAAGGTGAATGTCCACACCTTTAATCACGAGATAGTTAGTGAGGTATTTTATAATTTGATGATGGATGATTGGAGAGGTGGCAAGGAAGTCGAATTTCCTGAAGGATTTCAGACTCAAGTTAGAGAATTGTCGGTCACTGACGATATCCTTCCCGAAGATCTCAAAGTACAAAGAGGTGATTTAATAAACAGGGCAAAGGCAGAATGGCACTTTGTGGTGCTTTCTACAAAAATGTATGACTTATATAAGACTGAGCTTGAGGACTTGAAGGATAGGATAGAAAAGTTAGTAGATTTTGATGGGGGAATATGGGAAGAAGTGAAAGGGTTTTGGGGTAAAGTCAGCGAACAATCAAGAGAAAGAAACCTTTTTCGAGATCATGCCGACAAACTCAAGAATGATACTAACGACCTCTTTACAAAGCTCAAGGAATTTAGAACCAAAGCTAACGAGGAACTCAATAAACTATCTAAAGAGCACGTAGCAGCATTCACACAAAGGTTAGATAGTGTCCGAACTAAGGTAGATGAAGGGAAAAGCTTGAGCCCACTCTTTGATGAACTTAAGAGAATACAGTCTGATTTTAAAAACACTGACTTTACACGTAATGACAGATCAAAGGTGTGGAAGAAAATAGACCAAGCTTTTAAGAAGGTAAAGGAGAAAAAGTATGGTCCTGCAAAGACAGATGGAAGTGGAGGTGCAGTCTCTCGAATCGAAAGAAGACATCAAGGGCTGATGTCTGCAATCGGCAAGATGGAGCAATCCATTAAAAGAGATAAAAAGGATGTAGACTTCCAGAACAAACGAGTCAATGAGACCTCTGGTCAGCTTGAAATGCAAATCAGACAGGCTAAGGTGAAGATGATAGAAGAACGTATCCAGTCTAAGCAAGATAAGCTCAATGAAATGCTAGCTACTCAGAAAGAATTAGAGAAGCGTATGGAAAAAGAGAAAGCAAGAGCTGAGAAAAAAGCTGAAAAAAAGGAGATTCAGGACAAGAAAGAAGAGGTCAAAGAAAAGATCCAGGCGAAAATCTCTGATAATATGTCTAATCTTTCTGAAGACGAAGCGGCTAAGTTGTCAGCTGCTGCACAGCAATTAAATAGAAAACCAACGAAAAAGGCTAAAGCAGAAAGTACAGCAAAAGAATCTGCTGAAACAAGTACGGAGACTCCAGCAGAAGCACAAGCTGAAATTGCAGAATCAAAGCCTGATCAAGTTCAGGCTCCGACGAAAAATGAATCGGAGTCGGCTGAATCATCGACAGAGGTGGTAAGTGAGGATGTCCCTCAAGAAAAAGAGTCTTTATTAGGTGCAGCTACTGCTATATTGGGAGATGCTGTAGAGAATGTAGTAGATAGTGTGAAGGCCGTAGCCGCAGTAGTTAGTGATAAAGTAGAAGATGGAATAGAGAGTTTGACAGATGGAGAGGATAATAAAGAGAGTTTGACTGAAAGTGCTTCTGAAGAAGACAAGACAACCTCAGATGTAAAAGAAACGCTAGCAAAAGGAGGTCTATTAGCAGGAGCAGTAGCGCTAGGAAGTAAACTTGTACAAGGGGCATCTGAGAAAGTAGACGAGTTGTCAGAAACAATGGGTCTAGATGATACAATAGACAAAGCCAAAGATGCGCTTCAAGAGTCTAAGGATGCTATTGCTAATAAGATAGATGATGCCCAAAAAGGCGAGGACTCAGTAAATGAAGATGTTGCTAATGCGGTCGAATCAGAAGAACCAATAGCTCAAGAACCAGAAAAAGGTGGTCTTGGAGATATAGCTATGAAAGGTGGGCTGCTTGGCGCTGCAGTAGCGCTAGGAAGTAAAGTAGTGGAGACTGTGACAGAAAAGGTTAGTGAGGTGGCAGAAGAGTTGGGCTTGGATGATGCACTAGAACAAAAACCAGAAACTGAAACGGCGAGTCTCGAAGAAAGCGTAGATGAGGTAGCTGCAAGAGTAAAAGAAGGTGACATAAAAGGTAGTGCTGAAGAAGAGTAATCCTCAGTAACGATAAAATATAAGGCATAGCTCTGAGTGGAGTTATGCTTTTTTTTATTACAGCAAGTTATTAAAATGCTAATGGACTATAAATTGGTTGCTTTCAATAATCTTCTGATTGATGTGGCATCTAAGAAAATAGTTTTCCTTTAGGTAGGTAGGGTTATCATTATGTAGCTGATAATAATAAGATAATACAGCGGCATAAAAAAAAAGGGAGTCCAAAACGAACTCCCTTCTAATTATAATTTGAAATAGATTGTATTCTATTCGATAATCAATTTTTCAGTGATCACTTTTCCTTCACTATTAATTTGTAACATATAGAAGCCACTTGCAAAATTAGAAATATCAAGATCCATGATATTTTGATTTTGAGTAATTTGTTGGGCATCTCTATATACTTCTCTACCTTCTATAGATACTAGTGAAATATTCAAGTCAAGATTTCTGTCGGAATTAATCCTCACTGTAACATTGTCAGAAGCTGGATTAGGTATTAGTTCTACATCAACACCATCCAACAAGATATCATCTGTACTTGTGCCATCTGGCATTCTATCAGAATCTATGATGATCTCTCTCTCTCCATCTGTAATCTCATCTGCATTATCAGCTGATATGCTTGCTTGTACAAAGTATGATTTTAGGTCCATGACTTCAAAGTCATCAATAAACCATCCATTGTCTTGATCAAATGGTGTATCTACAGCTGTATTGAAATCATGTGTAGAGAATCTAAATCTGATGCTAAAATCTTGCCCAACCATATCTGAAAAGTTAAGATATCCAGCTTGGAAATCACCTTGCGGATTAAATCCAGAATATCCCATGTGATCAGGCATTGCGAGATTATTGAATGTAATTGGATTGGTATACTCTCCGAGGATAAATCTGTCTCTTACGTCAAACCAACTTTGACCATCTGTAGAATATTCTATGAAACCTCCATTTTCTCCAGCTGTACAATTGATCCTATGCCAGAACCTTACTGTAGCTCTTTCGGCACTTACTATGTTAATGTTAGAATAGACTAATCGCTGATCACTATCTGCATCTACTTCTCTCACAACCCATGAGATTTCACCTTCATTAGCATCTTCAGCTGTTCTTGTCCAGAAGTTTGTATTGACTGCTCCTGGAATATCAAGCTCCCAAGGATTAGGTTCGCCTATCTCTACACTATTATAGATTTTAGTAGTAGAGAAGATATTTGGATCAGTCTGTAATCTATAGGTAACTGTCATATTACCGTCTGCTATTGGCAAATCATTTCCTAATGGTTCAAAATCACCGACTTCAAGGATAAGCATGTTGCCGTTGACAGAAGCTGGTATGCTTGCGGAGCCATCTACGTAAGTCAGACCATCCGATATAATATCTGTTATAATTGTATTGTTGGCTACCTCACCTGTGTGGTTAGCGATAACTAGCGTCACTTCTATCTCCTCTCCTGGTACAACCAGCTCTTGGATGGTCTTGTTTATTTTAAGGGTAGGTATGCATGTAGGCAGGGGCTCGAAATCCTCAACGCCATCTTCTCTATTATCTACATCGCCTTGATCAGCGAAGTAACCCATACCTCTTCTAGCAAATACTTCCCATATTAGGCACTCATGCTCTGCATCATCCGCTGCTAATACCGCATCTCTCATGTCCAAGAAGCCAGGATTACATGGCGCCATTTTCATACCATCTATGGCAAGCTGTACTGCTCTCACATTACCAGCTGTATCATCACCCCAGTCTTCAGAGAAACCATATAATTCTACAAACTCCCAGTACAGATCCCACATTACTGCTGTCCATACCTCTCCAAGTGGATGTGGTGCTGTAGTCCCCTTTATATCATCAAGGGTAATAGGGTTGATGTTCATATCTGTAGAATAAGGAAAACGTCTTATGCCTCTTCCATCAGCATCTCCTCCTGTCAAGAAGGCACCTACTCCTCTTGCGTCCGCACCAGTATCACCCGCCTCAGCGGTCATCACTAGAGTGAAGTAATCTGCGATACCTTCTCCCATTTGCTCATCATTGCTAAAACATCCAGCAGATGCAGGTCCACCGCCTAATCTGTTATGTATGCCATGACCAAATTCATGGGCAATCACACCGTTGTCAAAGCCAGAGCTGATACTTGATGGTCCCATTGTTAAGAAACCAATTTGAGCGGTTACAGTAGTACCAGCATCGATTAGGTCAGTTATTCTTACACAATCTGAATATCCTAATGAAAGGACTGGAATAGTCACATCGTCTCCAAAGTCACCCGCTCCAAGTCCGATTGTACCTTCACCGTCTCCGCCATTTACACCAGGTACATTACATATAATAGCTGCAACAGCACCTGCATTCTCAGCGTTTAATGCTTTTAGTCCAAACTCACATGTCCCTCTGAAGATCATGGCTATCTTACCTTCTACATCACTTACAATCTCACCACATGCTCTTGAAGCATTTTGGATGCTCGCATCTCTGGCTATTGCCATCTCAGCTGAAACATCGATTGTACTAAAATCTGGGCTCATTCCCCATGTAGCATTACTATTTGCATATTCTCCAGCAACACTGCCAGGCCCAAGTACTCTGAATAAATTCTCAGAAAAGTCCCACTGAAACATTTGCATAGTGCCAGATGCACCATCCGGTGGAGTACCGAATGTCGCATTATTTGTCCCTGATCCATCTAGTGTCTCTGCTCTCACCGGATCTGCTGATCGGCCTCCAGAACCATAATTATTCTCTTGGAAATTCCCCGATGGCGCATCGAATCCAACCAAAGCCGCATTATCATGGATAATATTACACGCAACAAATAGATTGGTGACATCAGCGTCTACATTCTCTATAGGCTCTAATTCCGGTACAAAATCAAAATCAAATACTAAATCTGCTCCTCCATCTGGTTCATCACCGGAAGAAGTGTTAGAAGCATTCAAGTCTGCATAAGCCCAAACATTATTTCCTCTTGTAATTGTAAATTCAGCACCTACTTCTCCATCAACATCATGCCATCCATAAGGTGATACTTCTGGATTAGCAGGGTCAACTATTAATTCTCTTAACCCATGAGCAGGGCTTTCTATAGGTAATTGGTATACTCTATAACTAGCACCGTCTGTGTTAAGCGAACTCTCATTTACAATAGGCTTATCATCTTTGTGAGTTCTGCATTCGGCTGTGTGATTATGGAACATGCCATTATGCACTTGGCAAAACACAGTATTATTTCTCTTACTTATAACCTCTCCTGTGGCTGCATCTATATAAGAGAACCAAGTATCAGGTGTAGCAATTTCATCCAAATAGATCTCCCAAGTGAGTCTGTATAAGCCATTATCATCGGCTATGTACTTTGGCTGAGCAAGGATTACGCCTGCAGCAAAAGGTGCATCATATTCTTCTTTTTGAAACTCTAATTTCTTTCTTCGAGAAGTAGGTGGTACTATACCTGGAAGCTCTAAGTCTTTAGCCGCCATAACTATAGCATCAGCAGCTGATATGACCTGCACATCGCTTTCTATTTTGCTTCTGATATCATTGACGAATCTATTACCATAATGTACGACCTTTCCAGAAGGCTTTATAGTTAGATTAAGTATGGCATTATTGACTTGTACATCTTTGTAAGTCTGGTTGTAATATAACTGAGTCCAGCCATTATTACTATTGATATATAGGTCTGTGATATGCATACCTAATATATCGGAATCGGTAAGATTGAGCTCTTCCAACTTTTCAGTCAGAAAAGTTTGACCAATCTGATCAACCTCTAGGCGATTGATATTCTGTGCAGATTCGGTCTGTGCTGAAGCAAATAAAGACATCAGCATTATAGACAATGTAATGTGTAAATGTTTGATCATGTGATTTTCAGATTAGATTTAGCCTCCAATATACTATTTAGATACCCTAGTTTGGTAATTCAAATTGAATCAAAAAGACATTTGGGGCAAAAGATTACATTTTTTGTATTGATTGGATGGATTCTACCCATATTTAATTCGCTTGACGAATTCATTTAGATTTTACCATCTTTGGTTTTGTAATGATAATATGAGCCCAAAAACACAAACTTTACTACCATCGCAAAGAATAATGGAGATAAAATATTAATCGGTCGAAAGCCTATCAAGGATGCGCTAATAGGAGGTCAGCAATTGGAAAAGGTCTGGATAGATAGCAGGCTCAAAGGGGACTATGAAAAAGAAATTCGCCAACTAACCAGAGAAAGAAATATACCTCTCCAATACCTGCCAAAAGAAAAACTCAGAAGTCTATCAGGACATGCTAATCATCAGGGAGTTGCGGCACAATTGGCAATCGTAACCTATCACAAGGTTGAAGATGTTCTTCCGCATCTGTACGAGCAGGGCAAAGTCCCCGCATTGCTGATATTGGATGGAATCGAAGATGTGAGAAATATAGGCGCCTTGGCCAGGTCAGCGGTTTGGTTTGGTATGGATGCTATTATTATCCCTGCCAAAAAATCTGCAAGAATTAACAGTTTTGCTCACAAAGCCTCTGCAGGAGCTATATCAGATATACCTATATGCCGTGTTCAAAGTATGACAAAAACAGTTGATTTTCTCAAGGCTTCAGGTTTGACGATACTTTTGGCTGATAAGCATGAAGATAATGATGATACTGCACCAGATTATAGCGAACCAATTGCCCTCATTCTAGGTTCAGAAGGTAAAGGCGTATCTAAGGAAATCAAACAGCGATGTGATGCCATTATTACCATCCATGGTACGGGCAAAGTAGAAAGCTTAAATGTCTCCGTCGCTGGAGCAGTTCTTATGAGTCAGATATTTAATACTAGACAACAATAAATAATTATAATACAATGAATAAATTTTGGCAATCAGCTCGTTGGGCACCTTTGTGTATGACAATGCTCGCTATCATTTTAGGAGCAATTTCTTGTAAGAGTACCAAGCAGTTGAGTGAAACATCAGCAGCGACAACTCCATCTGTTGCAAATTACGATCTCGAAAATGCGTTGCTATGGAAAATTGAAGGAAAAGGATTAACCGCACCGAGCTATCTTTTTGGAACGATACACATGATAGACCAAGAGAATTTCTTCTGGCCAGAAGGAACCCTTTCTGCTTTAGAAACAGCAGACAGAGTATCATTTGAGATAGATTTGGACGATATGTTTGATATGGGTGCTCAGATGGGCTTACTGACAAAAGCATTTATGGCAGATGGAAAAACATTGAAAGACCTCTATACAGATGAGGAGTATGCCTTTGTCAAATCACATTTTGATGGGATGGGCATTCCTATGTTTTTCATGGAGAAATTAAAGCCAATGTTCCTTACCGTCTTCGCGAGTGGTGATGTAGAGTTTGGGAAGGGTTTTGGTGACGATAGCAGCATCAAATCATACGAAATGGAGCTATATTCATTAGCTCAAGAATCAGGAAAAGATGTCAGTGGATTAGAGACGATAGAATATCAAATGTCTGTTTTTGATTCCATTCCTTACGAGGCACAAGCGGATATGCTTCTCGAGACGATCAAAAGTAGTGATACAGAAGATGATACCTTCAAAGAAATGATCAATATGTATACAAGTCAGGATATTACCAGCATGGTCTCATTTATGAGTGAAATGGAAGAAGGGGGTATTGAAGGCTTTGAGGATGTACTTTTAT
>CAZPUF010000091.1:0-11101 GCA_964589705.1 uncultured Saprospiraceae bacterium
CTTTATACGTATCAAAAACCTTTTTGGTAAGGAGACAACCAGTCATATAGAAGAAATAGCCCTCAATAAGTGGGAAGATGTAGATGGTTCTAAGATAACATTGAGAGACTCCATTAAATTTCCGCTACAGTTGCTGGAAATTGGAATCAAATACAGAGTAAAACCTCAATTGGAGAGTATGGCGCTTACACGACATACAAGTTATTCACCTACAGGTGTTAGGGCTTACAATAATGCAGCATAAGAAAATTAATCAAGTAAAGTTTATATGAAGAGGCTGTCTCGATAGAGACGGCTTTTTTTTGTGAACCACTTTCAGAGATGACTTGCTTTTCTACCCTCCACACCTTATTGGGAAATCTTCCTGCCAACCCCAAAACTGACAACCTTCAAAAAAAGCTAAGTTCTAAGGATTTAACCAATAAGTAACCTTAGCTACAATTGCCCTGTTACGACTAAAGAGGTTGTCGAATTGTTCAGTATTATAATTATCAGTATACACTAAGAAGAAATCTGATACCGGTGCAAATCGCCATTGGAATCTCGAATTAAAATTCAGATTATCTGTCTGATTATTGTACTGGATAAAAGTGGTCCAGAATAAGTTCTTTGTAAAGGTCAAATCTATTCTGGGGCCTATTAGGAATAGGTTTGCTATGTCAAAATTGTCACCAATATTAATGTAGTTATAATTGTATTCTATCCCAATATTGCCATAAGGCTGCAGTCTATATCCAGCTCGCCCGCTTATCCCTGCTCTTAGTCCACCATAGAATGATTCTACAGACGGATTGATGCGATAAGTGAATTTATTCCGTCTGTCTGCATTGTATGATAATGATAGGCTTGTATTAGTTACCTGCTCCCCTGCATTGATAAAGACAAATTCGTCTTGAATTCTTGTAGGGTCAAAGTCATCCAATAATGTGAAGTTTTGAGTTTCCAAATTGATACTCATCCTTGCTGTATTGGCAAAACTCATATTCCATTCCAATCCCAATTCTACTTGTTCTATTGCCGCATCTGGGATGATCAAGTTGTCATCCTGACCTAGTTTATAGAATACGCGTGGTCTGATGGATAGCGTGTGGTTGTTTATCTTTTTCCCTTCTGTAAATATCCTGTACGAAAAAGACGGATTGAGCACGAAGATATCTCGCCGCGGTACAAAGCCCACTTCAGCATCAAAGCCATTTCCCACAAGCAGATGAGACCAGCTCACCCTGTAGTTTTTGCTATTATATTCTAAGGTTGCAAAATGGCTGAATTTATGTTTTGCACTATTTGGGGTTATTGCTTGTAGATAAGACACTTTACCACTCCAAAAATTATCTGCAGATCTCAGACGATATTCGGCACCAGCCACTCTATCAAATTTATCCACAGTACCTCCAAATCCTTCAGTATTTACAGCTTGCTTATTGACCAATATGACGCCAATATTAGATCGCTCTTGAATCTTATGTTCCGCCGCGAATATGGAATAGTTGATGCTTGGTAAATCATTTTCCTGCTGAGGAGCAGTCTGCAGTGAGATGAGACCCACTCTCAAGTCTTCATTAAGCTTTCCAGTTAATCGGGCACCACCATAGATTTGATTTTGTATAGTATTTCCGCTTACAGTATCACTGGATATACCTATTCTTCTAGAGAAAAACGGATTTGATCTACCTGTACCAAAGGAGCTGAATAGATCAGCATTCTCTAAGAAAAACTGTCGTCGTTCAGGAAAGAATATTTCAAACCTATCAAGATTAGTGACCTGTCTATCTACCTCCACCTGGGAGAAATCTGGATTGACTGTCAGATCGAGATTTAGACTTGAGGTAATGCCAATCTTTGCGTCTCCTCCTACAGCAAAATTTCTGGTTGCACTGGTTTCGTCAGCATCTTCAAAGTCTCTTATAATGCCCCCACTTACATACGGAATCACACTGACATTGGTGCCTGGTTTGTGCAGAGGGTCCTCCCAAGCCAATTCGGCTGTATATTGTAAGTCCATGAGGATGTATTCCCTAGGGATATTGATAAATGCAGTAATCTCATTGCATTGGGCATCATTTCTATAACTATTAAATCGCCATTTGGTCTTCCCTTCCTTGTATCTGATGGATTTAAAGGGAATCTTGAGCTCACATACCCAATAGCTATCATATCTCTTTGAAGCGCCATCCCATTTATTATCC
Organism: uncultured Saprospiraceae bacterium; assembly: GCA_964589705.1. Taxonomy (GTDB): domain Bacteria; phylum Bacteroidota; class Bacteroidia; order Chitinophagales; family Saprospiraceae; genus RFSX01. The sequence goes on from CAZPUF010000091.1 coordinate 2,187, forward strand.
CAAGAAGAGTCGAAAGAGTCAAAAGTTTTACCACCATTAGAAATCAAGGCCTCTCTACGTGCACCATAGGGATTCATGCCAAACAGATAAGCATTGGTCTTATCATTATAGGTATCTAACATGAAAGAGATATTATCATTGCTACCAAAGCCGTAATCTCGTCTGAGTGATTCTACCAAAAAATCATTGCCGGAAGTATGGCAAATGGCTGCGATGTAAAAGTTGTCATCATCATATGCAAAGAATACCTCAGTCTCTCCACATGCTAGTACTGTATCAGAAGGGAAGTACTGACTGAACTTGTTGGCTTTCTGGGCTGATTGCCAAGTCTGTTCGTCTAAGACACCGTCCAAAACGATGTCATCTTGGGCTAATTTGATAAGGATTTCAGATTGCGCCGATGATTCACCTAAGATATTCCCCACTTGTGCTGACAGACAATGCGTGCCAACCAAAGAGAAGATGATACACCTATATATTGTTTTGATGATATTAAGCCTCAAAATCTGTGGTTTTTAAAAGCACAAAAGTACGGCATCCAAAAGTATTGACTGTCTGTAGAATGTCATTGGGAAGACTAAGGTTAGTCTACCGTTGAAATTCAACCAGTTATGAGTTAAAAAGTTTATATGACGCTGATAAATATGCTGACGGATGAGAAAGCCATATTAAATTCTGAAGGAAGTTGTTTTAACATATTATGATATTTTATTATGTGTATATGTTTCAATTATAGAATATTACGAGTATTTTTGTTTGGTTTTAACACACATCCCTAAAATCGGACGTTATATATATTAACACTTCCGACGCAACAGTAGTCTATTCCGAGACAGAGATGAGGAATACCTTATCTGATATATGAGACTTTAATTGCATATGCAAGTTAGCTTGCAATTGACGCATCTATGTCATTAAGATTTCTTCACTAATGAATTGAAAAATAACTTAGAATTTAAGATTCTTAAGAATACTATTACCATGGTGCCAAAAACCTGTTTATCCCTTGTGATACCTATGCTTATGTGTGTGGGTATGCCATTGTTTTCGAACAACCCGATTGATGAATCCACAGTCAATAATTTGAGGCCTTCGTTGCGCTTTGATTTCGACGAATGTGTCTCTTTCGCGGGAGGTTCCAGTGCAGATTATAGTGAGTTTACAGCCAGTTCTGTGGCTAACACTGACTGCAGTGCAATATCCGTCCTAGGTGGCAATCTATTTAGGATTAATCCCAACGCAAATCAACACTCTTGTGCACCAGGTATGAATGGCACACGAGCAATGTGTATAGATGCCACTGATTTCTGCAACTATAATCCAGGTGATCAGAAGTCTTTACTCATGACGGTAATGGTACATCCTGGTCCTGATGGCCTTGGTTCTATAGACAATATCTCATTTTTTTCCAGAGCTCCTGAGACTTTTCAGTACTTGGAAGGCGCATCTGGTCCTAACAATTATCCTACGCGATTAGGTATTAGAGTAATAGATGGAAATGGAACGCTATTCGAAACTAGTGATATACCAACGAATGAAGACTGGACATTTAGATACTTTGATTTATCAAATTTTACCACTGTTACGGAACCTACTTTATTCAGAATTGAGATTTTGCCTTACTGCCCGGTAGGTATAGACGCTGACGTCCAAGCTTGGGATATAGAGGACTTAGTAATCACTGGTGGATGTAACAATGTTAATGGTGGAAACATATCTACCACTTCCAATACAGATCTTTGTTCTGCGACGCAACCAGTCAGGCAGGTGGCTGTTGATGTGCAGAATACAGCAGGCCAGAATTTTAATTTTCTGGTTGTCGATGAGCAAATGCGTATTCGCACCATATCCAGCAGTAATATTGTAGACTTTACACCTTTTGCATCTGGAAATTTTCAGATTTTCCATCTTGCTTCCGAAGGACCGGTAAGTGGATTGACCATAGGATCTTTTGTGTTTGATTTAGTAGGTTGTTTTGACTTATCTAATCCTATTGCAATCACAAATCGTTTTGTGACCGGAGGGCGGTTACTTACTTCATCAGGATTCAATTCGATTTCTATCTGCCCAAATAACAATAACGGCTTTGTCAATACACAACTTCAAGATGCAAGTGGAGAAAACGTGACCTATGTTTTGTTACAAAATGGTCGTGTACTAGATATATTCAATAGCCCATCATTTGATCTAAGTAGATTACCTGTAGGGAATTATAATGTTACAGCAATTAGTGCTTCAGGCACTGTATCCAATATTGTTATTGGAGGTACTTTGACGAATCTTACTGGTTGTGCATCTCTGTCTTCCCCTCTCTTAGTCGAAGTGCAGAATGCTGTAAGTGGAGGTGGCATGCTGACTTCTGCAGGACAAACTTCAGCTTCGATATGCGGAAATGAAAATAGTGTAGATGTTGTTCTGACAGGTAACTCAGGACAAAACAATGATTTCATATTAGTCAATCCGCAGAATAGAATACTAAGTATTCAAAATCAACCAAATATTTTTGTCGGAAATCTTGTCTCTTCTGAGTTTCAGATTTTCAATATAAGTTATAACAATGGATTGACTGGATTAGTAGTAGATGGATTGCTATCTAACTTGGAAGGATGTTTTGAGTTATCCAATCCTATAGATGTTATAGTAGAGCAAGTGTCAGCAGGTATGCTTACTAGTTTTGGATCGACTGAAGCTTTTCTGTGTCTTAAAAATGACGATAGGCAAGCAGTAGTTATTGAAACGGCAGGACAATTTGGTCAAGCGATACAATATTTTATTACGGATGAGTTTGGTGTTATTACAGAGACTGCCCAGTTGGTTATGGGATCTATAGATTTCGATAATGCTTTGCCTGGTGTCTGTCAGATATGGGCGGTAGCTTCTAATGGTCCTTTGTTCGGTGTCAATGTTGGACAGAATATTAATAATGTTTCTGGACCTTGCTTTGATATTTCGAATCCGATCAGAGTCGTCAGAAGTCAAGTAGAAAGTGGCGTAATTGATGGACCCGCCACACAAGAAATTTGTCTCAATGATCAACCAGACCAAACTATTGAATTCAATGTAACAGGTAATGAAAGCCTATTCAGTAGCTTCATTGTTGCTGATAGTGCTGGAGACGTTTTATTGATAGATTCAGATGGAACTATTGATTTCGAAGGTATTGATGTTAGTCCTTGCTTCATTTATCACATAGCCCATGTAGAAGAACAAATTCTCTTTGATGGAATAGAAAATGTAAATAATATAAGCCTAGCTTGCTTTGAGTTGAGTGAAAGTGTTTCCATCTCTAAAGGTTTTAATGATGGTGGTGTTTTGAGATTTAGTGAAGGAGGACTCCAGCTTACAATTGCGGCAGGCACAACAGAATTAGTTGAAGTAACAGTTAATGATGCTTCTGGACCTAACTCTAGCTTTTTAATTATAGATGAGGATAATAATATCATCAGGATACAAACTGAGAATGAATTTGATTTCAGTCAAAGTGCTGCAGGCACTTGCACTATAAGACATCTTAGTTATTCAAGCATTGAAGGATTAGAACTCGGAGAGAGTTTTACAGACCTGACAGGCTGCTTTGATTTATCTAATAGAGTCACTGTATCAAAAGATGCTGATGTAGCGCCAGATACTTTGGATGCTGGTATAATTGTATTTGAAGGTGGCTTATCAGAATCCACATTATGTGTTATAGAAGGGTCTGCCGATCAGGTTGTTATTGAATTTCAATCAGATCCAGTTGGGCCATTTAGCAGTTTTATAGTGACGGATAACCAAGGTGAGATATTGGCATTATCTGATCAGCCAACTTTTGATTTTTCTGGTGCTGGTCCAGGTGTGTGTAATATATATAGCGTTGTGCATGACATGGCAGTTCTAAGTGGTCTGGAAGTAGGAAATAATTTGTCAGACTTAAGTGGCACTTTTGAATTATCTGAACCTATTGTAATAGATCGTGACGAGGTTGATGGTGGTACTATAGAGACTTCTAATAATGAGACTACGGTATCTATTATAATTGGAGATGGACTCATAGATTCCATAGATGTAAATCTCTCTGGTGCGATCGGTGACAATCAGCAGTGGGTTATTACAGATACACTTGCTAATATATTAGACTTGCCAGATGGCCCTCCTTTTACTTTTGAAGAGTCGGATGATTTGGTTTGCCAGATTTGGAGTTTGTCTTTTGCGGATGGATTATTAGGAGCAGAGGTAGGAAATAATGTATCTAACCTGGAAGGTTGTTTGGATTTATCTAGTCCTATAACTGTTGTCAAAGAAGAATTTATTGCACCTCCGCAAGATACTATTGCTGGAGGACTACTGACTGCTTCTGGCGGCCTTACTGCGCTAGATGTTTGTCTAGGCACCTCGGATACAGAAGTACAGTTTGATTTAATAGGCGCTGTAGGTGATACTATGAGATTAGTCATTACAGACGAGAATGGAATGATACTCGCAATGACTGATGCTGATTCATTTGATTTTGAACCAGCAGGTCCAGGGATTTGCTTGGTATATAATATAAGTTGGGCAGGGATGATTGACGGATTGAGTATGGGTGAAGATGTAGCCGACATTTCTGGAAATTTTGAATTGTCCAATGCAGTAACGGTAGTAAGAAATGAGGTTGTTGGAGGTGTGCTAATGTCAGCGGATAGTATGACTTCATCTGTTTCTGTGATAGTAGGAGACGGTATAGTAGATTCTATCGACGTTGACTTACAAGGCGCTATAGGTGAGAATCTTGCTTGGGTTATTACTGACACCTTAGGGGTTATACTGGATCTCCCATCTGCTCCGCCATTTACATTTGAAGATAGTGCTGAAGGCGTTTGTCAGATTTGGAATCTCAGTTTCGCCAATGGGATAAGCGGTGCAGAAATTGGAAATAATGTATCTGTATTAGAAGGATGTTTTAGCCTATCTAATCCTATACAGGTAACTAAGGTGCAGAGTGTGCCAGTATTATCTGGAGGAGTTATTATGACCTTAGATTCCATGTCTTTCATGAACCTATGTCTGAATAATAATAATGTAGAAGTAGATGTATTGCTAGAGGATGCAGTTGGAGAGAATATGGCTTTTGCGATCACAGATACGATGGGATTCATTTTTGGTGTATTTTCAAATCCGCCATTTCAGTTTAGTGGACTACCAGCAGGTACATGTGAGATTGTCCATGTAAGTTATAATGGTATGGTTAGTGGCCTGGATGCGGGTCAGAATTTAGATACGTTATCTGGAGATTTCGATTTAAGTAATATAATTACAGTCTTTCGAGAAGATCCAATTGCAGGCATGATATCAACACCGACTAATCAAGATTCTGTATCTATCATAGTTGGTGATGGCATAATTGATTCTATAGATGTAGTTGTGACAGGTGCCAACAGTCCTAATACGGCCTGGGTCATTACTGATACACTACTTAATATTTTGGAACTCCCTAGCGGACCTCCATTTGTATTCGAAAATAGTGGTGCCGGGGTCTGCCAGATATGGCATCTTGGATTTGGCAATGTGCTTTCAGGTGTCGCGATTGACGCAAATGTATCTGATCTAGAAGGCTGCTTTGACTTGTCAAATCCGATAACAGTAACTAAGACAGAATTTGTCACTCCAACGGATACAGTAAGTGGAGGTGTTCTCACCACATTGGATTCCCTGACTAATGCAAATCTATGCTTTGGTGGTGGAGTAGATTCTCTTGGAGTGATCCTTTTAGGTGCTTTGGGGGATACAATGACATTTGCAATTACAGATACAGCAGGATTGATTCTGGATTTAGTAGATACTGCTCCATTTGATTTCAGTGGTGTGATTGAAGATACTTGCTTAATCTATAATGTAAGTTGGAATGAAATTGATGGTCTAGCTATTGGCGAACAGATAGATGCCTTGATGGGTGATTTTGCCTTATCCAATGTGGTAATCGTAGCCAAAGAACAAGTAGACGGTGGAGTCATAGAGACTGTACCGGGAGGGATGACTGAAGTAAGTGTCCAAGTCGGTGATATGATGCCTGACAGCATTGATGTCAGTTTATCGATGACAGTTGGTGACTCGTTGGCATGGGTTATTACCGACGATATGGGTAATATTTTAGAGTTGCCTGATGGTCCACCATTTGAGTTCGACAATCAAGCTCCTGGAGTTTGTCAGATATGGAATTTAAGTTATGCTACTGGGTTGACTGGAGTTGCTATAGGTGACAATGTTTCAGATCTAGATGGATGTTTTGATTTGTCTAATCCAATTACAGTTACTAAGACAACACCTCCAGTGCCGTTGGCAGGTGGTGACTTGATGACCAGTGATTCGTTATTAATCGCGAATCTGTGTGTAGGTACACTTAATGATACACTTGGATTAATATTGGAAGGAGCCATAGGACCCAACATGACTTTTGTTGTTACTGATTCTGATGGCGTTATACTGGACACGACTACAGTTAATCCTATTTCATTCGCAACGAGTACAGCAGATAATTGTGAGGTTAGAAATTTGAGCTGGGTTGGTATGCTTAATGGTTTAGTGATAGGAGAGAATATTGATACATTGGCAGGTATGTTTGAGTTTTCAAATCCTGTTTTTGTTGTGAAAGATCAAGTAAACGGCGGTGTAGCTCTATTTGAAGATATGTCTTTTGTTCAGACTATCATTATTGGAGATGGCATGCCAGATACCCTCAATTTTGGCGTAACGGCTGCTGTGGGAGATTCCATGACTTGGGTATTGACAGATAACATAGGCACCATACTTGAGATTAGTGGAGACCCTCAGTTTATAATATCCGATACGACAAACTTAGGTTCATGTAATATTGTGCATGCTGCTTTTGCATTTGGATTGCAAGGATTGGAAATAAATAATAACATTAACATTGGTCTCGATGGATGTGTAGATCTATCTAATGTCTTAGTGGTGAATAAAATGCCATTTGTCGATAGCACCTTGGTTGCCGGAGCAATAATGACAACAGATAGTCTTACTACAGTCGATCTATGCACGGGAGACAATGGAGCTCAATTGGACTTTATTTTAACTGGAGCTAATGGTCCGGAGTCAGTTTGGGTAGTTACAGATAGTGTAGGAATAATAACCTCCACATTTGATGCGCAACCTATTATATTTTCGCCAAGCAATGATACTTTATGCATGGTTAGTCATATAGTATTTGATGGACAATTAGCAGGTTTGGATGTGGGAGAAGATATAGACACCCTAAGTGGTAACTTCCTAAGCAGTAATATAGTTACTGTCAACAAAAACCTTATTACATCAAGTAGCATTACCTTGACTAATTCTGCTGTAGATACTTCTATTACTACAGTTGACGGTATAACAGATACGTTAGTTGTTGTCTCTTCTGGAATTGTGTCTGATACTTCAGTATACATTACTACGACACCTGGAGGAATTATAACTGCTGTTCAGGATAGCGCAACTTTCTTATTTGATATACAACCTACTGGCACATGCCTGATCTATGAAGTGAGCTATGATTTTGAGTTTCCAGGAGTCAGTGTCAATGATGACATAGCGGATTTGATTGGATGTTTTGCATTGTCAAATGCTATTACAGTCAATAAGATTTCCAGTGCTCAAGTCAATGGTGGAACTATATTTACACCTAATGGAAATAACATTGATCGATGTCTTAATAATTTGCCTTTAGATAGTGTAACGGTAACCTTGGTAAGTGCGGTAGGAGATTCTATGCAGTGGGTTGTGACAGATACATTCGGATTAATTGTAGCACTGCAGGATGGTCCATCCTTTGCCTTTGATACTTTGCCGGCTGGCGTATGTGAGATTCATCATGTAAGCTTTGTGCCGCCAATTATGGGGCTGGAAATAGATGGTAACATAAATAACTTGTCTGGAATTTTTGATTTTGCAGACTTGCCTGTTACAGTGGATAGGAATTTTACTGATGCTGGTTCGATAACGACAGCAGCAGGTATGCCTTTTGATACTATCAGTCTGGGTGCAGATCCAATAGATTCACTGTTTGTCAATCTAAGTGGAAATATATTGGGAGACAATACTGATTGGATTATTACAGATACACTAGGAATTATCTTAGAATTACCTGGAGCACCTCCATTTGATTTTGAAAATTTCCCTCCAGGGGAGTGCAACGTTTGGCATATCGCATTTGCGGATGGATTATCAGGCTTGGAAGTAAGTAGTGATATTGCGTCTGATTTAGATGGTTGTTTCAGTCTTTCTGATTCGATAAGAATTGTAAAAACAGTTTCTAATAACGCAGGAGTTAATTCTGGTTTAATTTCAACCTTAGATGGGACAAACGTTATAGATCTTTGTAGAGGAAGCTTAATGCCAAATATTGATACAGTTCTTATTTCTGGTCAAACAGGAAGTAACTTCAGTTTCTTTGTAACAAATCAAGGTGGTCTAATCTTAAATGTACTGGATACAACACAGATGGTTGTAGATACGGCGATTCTCAATCTGGACTTACTACCTAACTCCAGTCAACCACTCAATCTATACTACATTGCATATGAGGATGGTTTGGAAAACCTTGAGTTTCTCAGCAACATTAGTGAACTCAATGGGTTCTTTGATTTGTCAAATATCATCACTGTGAATAATGAAGATGTAGAATCCGGATTTATTATAAGTAATCCTGATACTATTAGCATAGTTGTTGGGGATGGCATAATTGACACCATAGATTTCCAAGTGAATGGTGGTGTAGGCGATACACTTAATTGGTTAGTATATGATACAACAGGTGTAATATTAGAAATAGACTCAGGACCTCCTTTTACTTTCGAAGAATCAGGCGGTGGCATCTTTAACATTGCACGAATCAATTACTTGTTTGGACTTGATGGTTTACAAGTAGGTAATAATCTGACTGATATAACTGGATGTTTTGA
>CAZPUF010000092.1:0-11047 GCA_964589705.1 uncultured Saprospiraceae bacterium
CATACTCAGTGACTCGAGCGCCACTATGCTCCATATCCACAGTCCATCTTCCATCCGCTAAGAATATCTCATCACTTGTAGTGCCATCATTGTGTAGGGACCCTCCTAGATCATAAAGATATCCTACAGGTACATCTATGAGCTCTGCTTGAGAGCCATTGAGTGGAATATCTAATTCTAGTGACTCCCATTCACTTGTTTCGGTTCGTCTCACCATTGCTGTAAAGTCTAAGTGGTCAGCACCTATCTTATTTCTTACTTGCAATCTGAGATTTCCATTTTTATATTGTCCATACGTGACAAATACGGATGGTAATGGCGTATGATTTATCTGATCTATTATATCAGCTTCCCTCACCCTATCTAGCGTCTTACTCAGCAACTCTGTCAGTTGCTCATAATCACTGGCCCAAATCTGGAAGTTGTAGTAATCTTTATCTGACGGGTAACTATGTAGGTTCCAATGATTCTCTATGACAAAACCCTGCTCATCGTCATGGTACATGGAAAAACTAGCTGCATACTCCACCTTAGATTGAGGATTAAGTAACTCATATGTCATAAATAATCCGCCATTCAGGTACATCTGAGATATATCTATCAATCTAGACCCAGATAGCCTATCGCAGATATACTTTGTATGTTCGTATACTTCATCAGACTCTAGGGCAAGAATAGTCGCCACTCGTTGGTCATTAATATAATAATCAGCAGCTACTACATCTTCTGCATTGGTGATGTCTACCAAATCTTCAGGCGAACTCTCTGCCACAAAAGCATCTCGGAATTCCTGAGGAATAAAATTAGATATATCAAATTCACTCCTAATTACTCTGGGCTCAAACGGAATGATTCCTTCCTGCTTCATCCTAACAGACTCATCAGGATTCAGCGTCAGTCGAATATTTCTCTTAGAAATCTGATCAGCTAGTGAGCCATTGGACTCTAGTCCTCCAGTAACTCCTGAGGGTGCACTGCACTGAGGGTCTTCTCCATCTACTAATCCATCTCCATTATCATCTATACCATTGTCACATATTTCTACACAGAAAGTCAGATTAAAGCATTCTGTATCACTGCAATCTATCCAGCCATCTCCATCATCATCTATCCCGTTGTCACATATTTCTACAGTACATTCATTACTGGTAAAGCAGTCCCCATCTTCGCAATCTATGAGTCCATCTCCATCATCGTCTATTCCATTATTGCACTTGGATTCAAATGGCGGTGGTGCCAAGACACAATTAAATCCATCATTGATAGATAAGTTGCCTGTGCCATTGAGCACCTGAGTCGCAGTCAATGTCTCCACATCTACGGCGTATATTTTTCCTGAACTATTATTATACGCAAAGAAAGAACCATCATTAGATGACCAAGCTGCACCGTAACCCCCAGAATCATTATTGATGGTGCCAGCGAGGTCATAGGTATTAACTTCCATATTGATAGGATCAAATACTTTTAACTCAGCGCTTCCGGTAATTCCATAAAATAATCCTCGGGTGATATCTAAGGCAAAATCTGCTACCCCTGGATTAGTAATTCCTGTAGCTACAGCTTCAAGTACTGGTGTATTCAATTCAATAGAATAGATACCGCCTGCATTACTGACATACATCGTCCCATCTGCATCTATAGAGCCAACATAGAAGATACTTGAACCTGGGAGGTCTAATCCAGTTTCTCTGACTTCACCAGTTTCTAATAGCATACCCAACTGATGTTGTCCATCTTTGATAATGGGTGCATATACGTGTCCGTCTATCTGATTGAATTGTGCACCATTGATCTGATCTGCCCCTGTGATGTTACCCAGATTAGTGTAGGTCCCTGTCATTGGATCAAGCGCTACTAAGAAATCATTACTATGCACCTGATAGAATTCCGTAATGCAATCCCAACAAGTTTCTGCCCCACTACAATCTGGGTCCATACAATCTATCAGTCCATCACCATCATCATCTATCCTATTATCACATATCTCTACTGGAATACTTGATACTTCTGTACCAAGAGAGTTTGCCTGTTTTGTAATGAACATTACACAGAACATGAGTAGGCTATACACCATAAAGTGATGAGGCGGTCTGTTATTTGAATCTTGTAGTTTTGTAAAATTTAATTCCATCATTCTCTTATTTTGTTTATTGATATCTCAAAGGTGAGCTCAATACAAGGTAACAATGAGAATCTTCGGTCAGCGGTCAGATTGGATCGGTGAATGGTGATTTGGAGAAGGCAAGTCAAATAAATTGCTAGGTCCAGATTCTGCTGCGTATCTTTCAGCCTCTGAGAAATGTAGTGCCTACATATCGTTAGCTCTTTAAATACAGCCTTAATCATACACTATTACCATTCGTCGACACTTATCCACCATTGACCGACAGCTATTAACTGTAGACCTATGATAGCTAAAGCACTTTGAGATATGAGTTATCTTTATACTAATTCTAAAACACAAGAATGAAATTCGAATTACTTCTTATAGAAGACGACCTTATAGAGAAAATGAAATTTGAAAAAGTACTCAATCAACTTGGGTATGATATTAATCTGGTGATGAAAGAAAATGGGCAAGCCGGGCTAGACTACCTTAATAGTGGTCATCACCCCAGCTTGATTCTATTGGATCTCAATATGCCAGAAATGAATGGTATTGAATTTCTCACGCATATGTATACTAGCGAATCTCTCAGGCACATACCGATAGTCATTCTGACCACTTCTGAGAATTCACAAGATCTCAAAAAATGTTACTCACTCGGAATAGGAGGATATATACTTAAACCATTGAAGTATGAGGACTACGAACAAATGATAAAAAAGATGGTGGATTACTGGATGATTAATCAGATTATTAGATAAATTAAGTTATGAAAGGGATTGTATTCACAGAGTTCTTAGAACTGGTAGAAGATAAGTTTGGTCTGGCAATGGTAGATAAGATTATAGAAAATGCCGACTTACCGTCTAATGGGGTGTACACCGCTGTCGGCACTTATGATTTTGCTGAAATGCTCGCCTTAGTCACTAACCTTAGTAACTATACTGACATCGATGTAGATCTGCTATTACTCATCTATGGAGAGCACTTTTTTAACGTTCTAGAGAAGAGTTATGGATCCATGCTTAAAATGTACTCTGACCCGATAGAGTTTTTAGCTTCGATAGAAAACCATATACACGTAGAAGTCAGAAAAATTTATCCGGACGCCGAGCTACCCACATTCAGAGTAGTAGAAAAGACGGCAGACAAACTCGTTACCATATATACTTCCAGCCGAGCTTTGCATAGTTTCGGTCAGGGGCTGATGAATAGCAGTTTGAAATATTATAAAACCAAAGCAGATATCGTCAAAGAACTAATTAAGGAAGATGGTACTGAAGTCAAGTTTGTCATCACAAAAATAGCAGAGTAACTACATGCACGATGATAAGCAAATATATGAACGTGCATTAAAAAGAGAAAAAGCAGCACGCAAAGCAGCTGAAAAAATTCTGGAAGAAAAATCTTCTGAGTTATTTGAACTCAATAGAGAATTAAATGCAAAAAATCTTCTCCTTCAACAAAACTTTAATTCAAAGGAAAAAGAATTACAAGAGCTCTTTCAAAATCTTGTAGAAGGCTATGTTATCTCTGATTTAGAAGGACATATTCTCAAAATGAATGAGAGTGCTAAAACCATATTTGATTTCAAGGCATCTAAAAGCTTCAATCTAAATTCGCTAGTTCCAGAAAGTGAGATATCACATCTTAATAAAGGCATTTCTATTATACTGAATGAAGAGGCTCTGTCAGATTTCGAACTGAATATCATTTCACTATCTGGTAACGAAAAAATAATCCTGCTTAATGCCTCTGCTATCAAAGATTCGAAAGGGAATATTGTCGCCCTGCAAGCATTGATAAGAGATGTTACAGATATTAGAAAATTGGAATCTGACAGAGAATCACTACTAACTAAGCTCAAACTACAAAATCAAGAACTGGAAGAATTTGCACATGTCATCTCTCACGACTTAAAATCCCCTCTAAGAAATTTGTACACCCTAAACACTTGGATCAAGGAAAGTGTCAGCTGTGAAAACGACCCCAAGACCAACGAATACTTCGCGCTTATATTCTCTACGCTAGAACGTATGGATAATATGATCCATGAGATCTTAGATTTCAGCAAGTCAGATAAAGATGCGATGTATTTTGAAAGTGTCAATTTGAATAACATCTTGGAAGCACTCACCAAGCAGTATAAAACAAAAGAAAATATCCAACTAAATATTGCCGAGAATATTCCACCTGTGTATGGTGTAAAAATAAAACTGCTACAAGTATTTCAAAATCTCATAGACAATGCAATCAAGTTCAACAATAAAGAAAAAGGCATTATAAAAATTGAGTTCAAAGATATAGACCAGGATAATATACGCGTATCTGTACACGATAACGGCAGAGGCATTAGTGAACGCCAGCAAGAGAAAGTATTTAAACTATTCGAAACCTCTGAAAAAAACAAGTCGTCTAGTGGTGTCGGATTAGCGATTGTAAAAAAAATTCTAGAAGCACATGAATCAGAGATCAAACTAGAAAGTGAAGTGGACATCTACACCAAATTTTCATTCAATCTTAAAAAGTCAAAATGAACAAAGAAGTCAGTTGGTCGCATCTAGAAATGATATGTCAGAACGATGCTTCATGCCTGGAAAAATTCCGAGCTGTGATCCATAAAGAACTACCTGAAGAAATCAAAGAATTAAGGTCTGCTCTAAACAAAAGCAGTCTAGATCAAGCAGCCAGTCATGTCCATAAGATTAAGCATAAGTTTGCCCTGATGGAGATGCATACGGCATTCAACTATGCGAAGACTTACGAGCTAGCATTAAGAGAAGGCAATAATAACGGACAGGAATTATTCGACACTTATCTACAAGAGCTAATGGATTTTTTGGGGCTATAGAATATCATTCCTTATTTAACTTCCTAGAATACCACCAGACTGGTAAAAAACAAAGTACAACTAAAGCTCTAAGCCCAAAGTAAAGATATGGCAACAATCCAAGCACCCCATCTAGTAAAACACCTTTGGATATTGTACCCGACGCTATAGGAAAAGGAGCTGAAGGAAGCCCAAACCATAAATACTCCAATAGCAGGATGCTTGTATACAAAAGAACTACTAATATATTTATTGAAGGTGACCGCCAATTGTAAAATATGCAAAGGCAAAAGACTGCAATTGCGCTAATCAGACTAAACCAGGTATAGGGATTATGGATAACGTAATCTATGCCAATGAAACATAACAAAAGAAATATGATGAGATTAACTACAGGAACTGTTCGAGGATATACTTGAACCAAATCAAACTTATACTCAATTATTGAAAATGAATTTGACATAGCCATTTTTATACATAAACAGATCAACTATTACCTTGGTTCCACTTACACAAATGAACAATATTGAGAATATGATAAATTGGTCATAACTTTATAAGATATGAAGTGTATAATAGTAGATGACGAGGCAACCTCCAGGCTTGTAATAGAACAATTGCTTAAGGCATATCCAGCTATCGAGCTAGAGGCATCTTTAGATAACGCAGTAGAGGCACTCAAGTATCTTAATCAGCATGAGATAGACTTAATCCTATTGGACATCCATATGCCAGCATTCTCAGGTATGGACTTCATACAGACGCTTAAGAAGCCACCTTTTATTATTATGATTACCTCGGATGCAAATTATGCACTCCAAGCCTTCGAATATGACTTTATAGTAGATTACCTGCATAAGCCTGTCACACCAGAGCGACTGGATAAAGCAATCAGCAAACTTAAAAAACTAGCAAGGACAAAAACAACGGACGCTGTGCCAACCACTGTGTCAGCCTCCACCGCTAATCATGAAGAGCTATTTGTCAACATAGATAGACGTCTTATCAAAATACAAATGGATACCATCCAACTGATAGAAGCCAAAGGGGATTATATCAAAATCAAGACTAAAGACAAAAATTACACAGTACACACTACCCTTAAGAAAATAGAAGCCAAATTGCCTGACCAAACTTTCCTCAAAGTCCACCGGTCTTACATTATCAATCTCACCAAGATTATCGACATAGAAGATAATAGCATTCTTATAGAGAAGGATGTTATTCCTGTTTCTCGATCTAAGCGGCCAGTACTGATGGAGCGGCTAAATTTGTTGTGATAGACAATTTTTATTGAGGCCAATAGCAAGACTATACTTAAGGTTGGATTAAATGGCGCAGAAGAGATACTGAAAACCCAAGATGTTTTATTACTTAGCAATTAACCAAAACTCAAAATGTAGTTAGATGAAAGAAATTAATAAGTCAAAACCTGTAATGGTCACTGGTGCTAATGGATATGTAGCAAGTTGGGTAGTGAAGAGATTATTGGATGATGGCATGACTGTCCATGCTGCTGTAAGAAATCCGAATAACAAGGAAAAGATGGCCCATCTTATCAAAGCAGCAGATGAATCCAAAGGGACGATTAAATTCTTTGCCACAGATTTATTACAACCTGGTTCTTACAAGGAAGCCATGGAAGGGTGTGAACTTATATATCATACAGCCTCTCCATTCAAAACTGATGTTAAAGATCCTCAAAAAGAACTGATAGAACCTGCAGTCAACGGTACAGAGAATGTGCTTAACTCTGCAAAGGAAGTTTCGTCAGTAAAACGAGTCATTGTGACTAGTAGCTGTGCCGCTATCTATACTGATGCCATTGACTCAGTGAATGCACCTGGAGGAAAACTTACAGAGGATATTTGGAACACGACAGCTTCATTAGATTATCAGCCATATTCTCTTTCAAAAACCTTGGCAGAAAAAAAAGCCTGGGACATACAAAAAAGTCAAAGCAACTGGGATCTAGTAACCATAAATATGTGTCTTGTATTAGGACCTGATCTAAACCCTCAAAAGACGACTACGGAAAGCATGAACATTCTGAAAATGCTAGGCGATGGACAAATGAAAATGGGTGCCCCCAAAATTGGAGCAGGTGTAGTGGATGTAAGAGATGTTGCTGAAGCCCACTTCAGAGCAGGCTTCACACCAGCCGCAAAAGGAAGATACATAACGGCAGCTCATAATACTGACTTTTTAGAAATGGGAAAAACCTTAATTCCGAAGTATGGAGACAAATATCCATTGCCAAAAAAAGCATTGCCAAAGTGGTTACTGATGCTCGTCGGCCCAATGGCTAATAAGCTTTTCACTAGAAGATTCATCAAGAACAATGTTAACATTCCATGGAATGCTGATAATTCAAAGATTAAAAATGAACTAGGAATGAGCTTCAGACCGCTGAGAGAAACAATGGAGGATTCTTTCCAAGTACTAATAGATGAAAATATTTTGTAACTTAATATCCATGAACTCAAAATCAATCCTCTTATTTGTCCTGGCAATATCTACATTAGGATCATTAGCTGCACAGCAAACAATTAATGGCACTCTACTTCATGATGGCTTAGACAGAGAGTACATATTATATATTCCAGACTCCTACGACCCAGCCACTCCCGCTCCCCTACTTTTGAGTTTTCATGGATTCACGAGCAATGCGCAACTCAATTTTAGTTTCACCAGATTTAGTGCAATTGCAGATGCAGAAGGTTTTATCTTAATCCACCCACAAGGAGAACTCTTTAATGGCATCACTCATTGGAATGTAGGAGGATTTACGATTGGCAGTACGATAGATGATGTTGGTTTTGTTGCAGCGCTCTTGGATGATGTATCAAATTCTTACAATATAGACCAGGAAAGAATTTATAGCACTGGTATGTCCAATGGAGGTTATATGAGCTTTCTATTGGCTTGCCAATTAAGCGACAAAATAGCAGCAGTAGCTTCCGTTACAGGATCAATGACACCTCAAACATTCAATAATTGCGACCCACAACATCCTATGCCTGTTTTGCAAATTCATGGCACTGCAGATGATGTTGTGCCTTATAATGGCGGCCCAGTTTGGACTAAATCAATAGATGAGGTATTAGAATATTGGGTGGACTATAACAACTGTAACTCATCCCCTCTAGTGACAGATGTCGAAGACACAAATACCGCAGATGGAAGTACTGTAGAATACCTTGTCTATGGTGAAGGGAATAATTGTGTAGCTACTGAACATCTAAAAATTTTCAACGGAGGCCATGATTGGCCAGGCGCTTGGGGCAATATGGATATTAACGCCAGCGAGGAAGTTTGGAAATTTCTTTCACAATATAATATCAATGGATTAATCGGATGTGAAACTACGTCTACGGCGGAGGCCAGCCACTCAGATATTAGCTTGAATATATTTCCGAATCCTGCATCTAACCAACTCACCATAGAAAAAGAAACGGCGGATACTGAAGCATTTAAAATCTATTCTAGACTAGGTGAAGTGATGCTAACGGGACAATTGACATCAGGAGTGAATACCATTGATATATCCATCTTGTCTCCGAATATTTACTTCTTTAAAACTGAAAATCAATTAGTAAAAATTATAAAAATGTAATCAGGTGCATTACAACAAGTGACTAAATGATTTTCAAAATTGAAGTAACTACAATATTCAACTGTTCATTAGAAAGAGCCTTCAAGACACCTATGTTATGTGATGTAACAAAAGTGCACACTGGCTTTGGCTTGACACCAAGAGTGACTCACACTACTGATGATGATAACTGGGGTCAAATCGGTTCTTCCAAAAAAATATTCGTTGCAAAATCCCTCACTCAAAAAGCTGGCTACGCTTCAATGGATAGAATACTGGAGAGAGAAGAGAATAAATATTGGAAAATTCAGGTAGATGACTTTCAATCTTGGATGGCTGGATTTTACAAATTCGTTGGAGAATGGAAAACAAAACAAATCGAAGTAGGAAAAATTCAAGTTGATTACACATATCAATTACATTCTGACAAACCTCATTATTATCTGCTCAACTGGCTTTTCGCCAAATTATTCTGGCCAATCTACATGAGAAGAGTTATGCACAAAATTAAGATGATGGCTTATGACAAAGAGCCCTACATATACGATTAGAGTGCCTTCAAAAATCCTTTCCATATTAAAAGGGTCAGAATTCCACTGACCCATATCTACATCTACAATTCCATTCACCGACACTTATCTACCCTTAATCGAAGCACTTCTGTATTGCACCCAATAATCAGGATTACAGGTGGCTTTCACCCTTAAGTTTGACATAGAATTATAAACAATAAAATAACTAATACTATGAAAACTGGAATCATCATACCTTGCTACAACGAAGCTGAAAGAATCAATAGTCAAGCCTTTATAGACTTTATACTCCAAGAAAAAGAATATCACCTGTGTTTTGTCAATGACGGGAGCAAAGACAATACCCTCCAGGTCTTAGAAAATATCCAAAGACAATGTCCCACCAGAGTGAGTGTCATAGATGTAAAGCAAAATGCAGGAAAGGCAGCGGCGGTAAGGTCAGGTGCTAGGTATTTGTATAATGATTCGGCAATAGGATACATCGGATTTATAGATGCGGATCTGTCTACTGATTTCACTGACTTAAAAAAACTAGTACAGACATTAAAGGACAATTACAAACTTCAGATGGTCTACGGATCAAGAAGAAAAGGGGGTGAGATTAAAAGAGATTTTTTGCGAAATTTTCTCTCTAATATCATCAAGTCTATAATCCACCTCATACTTGGGCTACCTATAGAGGATACGCAATGTGGCGCAAAGGTATTTCGCAGGGGCATTATACCTACGGCCTATGGCAAAGCATTCATAACTAGATGGCTTTTTGATGTCGAAATATTTATTAGGCTTAAAAACACCTTTGGCAGAAAATATACTATGGAAATCACACAGGAACAAGCACTGGAGAGATGGGTCCATGTCGAAGACTCTAAGCTGGGCATTAAGGATTCTCTGATGATTCCATACAGACTAATAACTATTTGGGTAGCCTATACGTTAAGGCCAGTGGTATCAGCTAGCATGCCTACAACCTTCCAACCAAATTTGGCAACTAGCTTTTAAAGCCTTAGTAATCAACACATGATATGCTATTCAATCCTGAATATTTTGTAGTTTAGGTTTTTTATAATACGACGCATATGTTAACAAATATCATACGACTGTTGTTGGCTTCATCTATCATAGGCACTATTGGAATATGGGATGCAACTGCTCAGAGCGAAGTGATGGATCAATCAAAAAAAATGGATATGGCAACTCATAGCGATTCCCAAAATGCAAAAACCAGTATATCAACTTTCTTCACCTTTCAAAAGGAAGATGCTGAAGAAGCCATGAACTTTTATGTCAGTCTCTTTGATGATTCTAAAATTGTAGATCTTGTGAGATGGGAAGCAGGAGGACCTGGCAAGGAGGGCACGATTATGTCTGCCAGATTTATTCTAAGTGGCAAAGCATATATGTGCAGTGATAGTCCTCCAGTACATGCTTGGGACTTTTCCCCAGCTGTATCCAATTTTGTTGACTGTAAAAGTGAAAGCGAATTAGACAAATTATATGCTGCACTATCAGAAGGTGGTCAAGTTATGATGCCTGCAGGCAATTACGGCTTCAGCCAAAAATTTGGATGGGTACAAGATAAGTTTGGTATTTCATGGCAGCTCAATCTTCCTTAATTATTAAAATTTATATCCCTCTTAAAAACGCAATAACCTCTCTGACAAGTATTGGACTCAGCGCCAATGATGGATCTGTGTAGGCTATCCACACATTACTACAGTCGGCCTCTAAATCTTTCATCACATGTCCCATAGCGTCTACAAGTACCAGTTTAGCTTGTGGTGCTGCCTCATGAAGCGCTTCTGCATGAGACACGGGTACTTGAATATCACAATGTCCACCTATTACTAAGGTAGGCTTGTTAAGTTTTGAGACTTCCTTTACTGGATCAAGTGCCATCGCCGCTCTATAATAAGGAACCAATGTGATACACTGCCCTACCCCAGTCTGTGCTGGCACCCGAATAACACTTTCAGCTG
>CAZPUF010000093.1:0-11000 GCA_964589705.1 uncultured Saprospiraceae bacterium
CAGATAGGCTTAGGAATAAAAAAAGCAAGCTGATGATATCAGCCTGCTTTTTATTATTGTTACATTTTCTTCAAAAGGATGCAACGCTTAGTTCATAGCTTCAGATAATGCTTTTCCTGCTTTGAACTTAACCAATGTTTTAGCAGCAATTTTGATAGTCTCACCTGTTCTAGGATTTCTTCCATCTCTTGCCGCTCTTTCAGACGTAGAGAAAGTTCCGAATCCTATAAAAGCTGCTTTGTCTCCTTTTTTAAGACAACTCTGGATAGAATCAAATACTGCAGAAACAGCTTCAGTTGCTTGACTTTTTGAGATATCAGCTTTACTTGCTACCGCATCTATAAGATCTCCTTTGTTCATGTTTGCTTGTTTTAATTTGAAAATAAATGATTTTTTCGTCGGTAAATGTAGACGTTTGGTTCATATAAACAAACATTATAATATTAAATTACGACCAAACCCCCTTATTTTACTAGGGATTTTGCAATTTTTTGGGTTTATATCTGTTTTATAATGTAAAATTGGGTCATAATTAGACTAAGAAAGCTATAAGAATATGAGAAAATCCAAGCAACTGTTATTGTTTTTCGTCCTTTGTATCGGTATCATTACCCTTCCCACAAGCTGTAAAACGGGTGAAGGATGTCCTACCGATCAGTACCATGCAAAGACAGATAAGGATGGAAATCTATCTTCTGCCAAAAGAGGCAAATCAAATCTCTTCTCTAAAAAGCAGAGAAAGAGAATGGGTAGATAGAATACTCTACTACCCATTAATATTATAGTTTTTTCTACTAGTTAATCGTCACTCGCGATATATCTGACCAAGGTATATAAGTGGGGTTATCCGATTCTACAAAAACTAGTACACCGTCATTTTTGTAATTAACGTCTACTTTATCTGACAAGAGTATAGCTTCGCCATTTCTCAATTTGACTAATGTATTGTCATTATTTCTTGGTTCTATTTTTTCCACATTTCTAAATGGGATAAAGTACTCTATCTCTCCAGACTTTCCATTCAGAAATTCGCATTTTGCTGACTCATCCAGATCAAATACAAGTGACCCAGAAATACTATGACCATTCTCAGTAGAGACTGATCCGATGATAGGTTCTGAGTTGGCCTTAAAACTGGCTTCATTAAAAGATGGCTCTTCAGTTAGTGTCATTTTTAGGAATTCATCCCAAGGCACATCCACTCTACCCATATCAGGAATATTGATGATGACCCCTCTGTTACCGTCGTCTACATCATTGGAGCCAGTCATGTACAATTCTCTACCAGACTTCAAGATCACATTACAACCACTTCTCCTTCTTGTAATGGATTGAATATTTCCAAACTTAATGGAGAAGTCTCCATAATTCGTCTCTCCGTCAAGCTCATCTTCCGTTAATCGTTCGTCATGATCCCACTGAAGGTAACCTGTAAAGTCCCCATTGGTGGTCTCAACCATTCCATATAACGGTAAACCATAGGCGCTATCTTGATTCTGAGTTTCTTTATAGAATTCTACTAGCTCTACTTCATCCCAAGCTACTTTTACTGTTCCGATCTCAGTCTCATAGATATTAATAGAAGTACCCACATCATTGGAGCCTCCGTCCAACTGCCATTCTATGCCATTCCAAGTGGTGACTCTAAGCTTATCCCCTCGCAATGGTTTGATCTGTTGGATGTCGCCAAACTGGCAGGCAAAGACATGTGTATTGTCACTATAATAAGTGTTGCTCCATAAATGCACCCCTTCGAACCATCGCTTCCTGGGTCTATTGTTTTCCTCTAATTGATCTAACTCATCATCTGTCAGAAAATTGAGATACTCATTAGTTGGCTTAGAAGAATTAAAATGATCAAACCAAAATGCCTCTTCTTTTCCCCATCTAATTTGTCCTGAATAAGTCTGACCATCTACGGTAGTCACTTTTCCGTAGATAAATAAATCGCTATTGAATTTCATGGATTCTAATTCTTCCAGAATGAATGCATTGAAAAAGGCTAGTATCATTAGAGCGAGGAGCTTTCTGTTCATTGTTTTGTCTTTAATTGTTTTTGATAATGATGTCTGCAATAGACTATCCAAAGGACATAAGATTATATGTCAGACAAAACTCAAAAAGGACAAACAGGTAATATGTCTGTATGAATCGGCGACTATCTGGACCCAGCTGTCACAGCACAATGTATAGTAGGGACGTTTAAGAGTTGCTAACGAAGTGTATTAATGTTTTAGAATCTGAGTAGACCTCAGTGCCTCGGAGTGATAGACTCCGAGGTTTTTTTATGTCAAATCAATTTTCAAAATTGACTAGCAATCAACAAATTGATATCCTGATATTTCATATTGAATCTTTTGGATAGGTAGTGATTTGTAATTGCCCCTTTATAGGTATAGACACCACTTCTTACACTTTGACCTTCGTACAATAAGCCTTCAAAAGAGCCATACTCGCCAGCCTTGATAAGAATAGGCGTTATGATATTGGACATGGCTGCAGAGGCAGTACGGGGAACTTTAGAGGCAATATTAGGTACCCCATAATGGGTGACTCCATGGACCACGCGTGTAGGGTTTTTATGATCAGTGACTTCAGAAGTTTCTATGCAGCCACCCTGATCTATACTCACATCTATGATCACTGACCCTGCTTTCATCTTAGAGACCATCTCTTCGGTGACAAGTATTGGAGAACGGCCTGTCTTAGAATGTATGGCTCCTATAACCACATCTGCACTAAGTAATTGGTACCCTAGATAGACTGGATTAAAGGTGGAGGTATGTAATTGTCTGCCGATGAGATTCTGTATTCTCATAAGCTTGGTGATATCATTATCAAAAATCCGAACCGAAGCGCCCAATCCTAGCGCTGTCTTTGTCGCAAACTCTGCAACTACGCCTGCTCCTAAGATCACCACCTTAGCAGGAGGTACGCCGGAGACACCGCCTAACAATATCCCTCTACCACCCTTTCCATAGCTCAATAGCTCAGCAGCAGTAAATACAGAGGCCATACCGGCAATCTCACTCATTATCCTCACCAGTGGAAAGGAACCACTCTCACCTGCCAGATATTCCATAGCTATTGAGATGATTCTTTTTTTCTTCAGCTTCCGCAGAAAAGTCTCAGTCATTTTAGGCAACATGATTGGAGAGATGAGTATGCTGCCTTCACTCATCATATCTATCTCTGCTTCTGTAGGCGGAGAGGCTTTGACAACGACCATACACTGGAGTACCCGTTCCTTGTCTGGAGTCAGCTCTGCCCCTGCCTCAGAATAATCATGGTCTGTAAAATAGGATCGATCTCCAGCTCCTTGCTCTACGATCACTTTGTGACCATGACCAATGAGTGCCCTCAAAGAATTAGGGACAATTGGAATTCTATTCTCATCACTGCTATCCTCCTTTGGCATACCAATAGTAATGCTTTTGGATTTTTCACTCACCTCCAATACCTCTGCTTGAGTCTGATACTGACCTTCTGTAAAGAACTCTGAGAAACTAAACTTCCGCTTATCTGTAGACATGTTTTTCCGCTTAGATCAATTATCCAAGATAGATAGAAAACCCTGTATTTAATAATTTAATTTTTCGCATATAGGGAAATGCCAGTAGGAGATTCTTGCCTACAATTGGGGCCTAGCTTCAGATTTAATTTCTATTGCTTCACAATACTCGTCAATATAATCTGACGATTGCCTTCATCTTGTAATGAAATATCTATAATGTGATAAGGCGATTCTATCCAATCAAGTATCAATTCTGGCCATTCAATAAAACATCTGTCTCCACTATACAGCATCTCTTCAATACCCAAATCGAAGGCTTCTTCTGGCGTCTGTAATCTGTACAAGTCCATGTGATAGCAATGCCCTTCAGCAACGAGATATTTGTTAATTATTGCATAACTGGGGCTACTTCCAAGATCTTTACTGCCCATTTTGGTCAATAATGCCTTGACAAGCGTGGTCTTTCCTGCGCCTAGTTCTCCTCTTAAAAGGACGATATTGTACTTGAATAATGAAATGATTTCGGTAGCTGAACTATGAAGATTTTCAAGATTTACCTCACTTATTATATATTCTTGCCTCATTATTACCGTTATCGTCCTGTACAATACTTCAATCAAAGTTATTTATCTTTCACTTATTCTTGGCTACCCTTATACGTTGAAATTATTGAACTTTGGGCGGGCCCACCTTTACTTAAGCATGGAAGCCAAGGTATAAATACACATGGAGATATATAAAAACAAGTCTATCTGGAAATGGCTGCTTGCAATCTTAGGGTTCCTGATTGTGATTATCTCGATGATGTATGCCCAATATCTGGCTAAAAATCTGGCAGAAAGAGAAGTGCAATCCGTCGAGCTCTATGGCGATGCTATAATATCTATACTAACAACCGAGGACCCTAATGACTTAATTTTTGAAAATAAGGTTGTAGAAAACTTCTACGGTATCCCAATAATTCGAGAGAATGCAAGTGGACAACTTACTGGATCCAATTATCGCTCAGATGGAGAAGATATTACAGACCAAGAATTTTTAAGCAAACGAAAAGAGCAAATCTTAAAAAATGGGTATCCCCCAATAGAAGGGGTCGATTATGCCAAATGGATCTATTATGAGAATTCTAAGTTATACAGACGCATTTCGCTATTCCCCCTAGCTCAAATATTGCTCATATCTACATTTGTAATCTTTGGTTACTATGTCTTCTCTACTTCGCGAAAGGCCGAACAAAACAGAGTCTGGGCGGGAATGGCCAAGGAGACTGCTCACCAATTAGGTACGCCAATATCCGCCATATTAGGGTGGATAGCTCATCTCAGAGAGTCGGCTTCTGACAACCCTGATCAGATGGAAGTCATCAGCGAACTGCGTAATGATGTGACCAGACTGGAATTAATAGCAGACCGATTCTCCAAGATAGGATCCAAGCCAGAGCTAAAGGAATCTGACTTAGTGGATAAATTGCTGAGTAATAAAGAATATATGGAAAGGAGAGCGCCTTCCAAAGTGAAATTTCTCTTTCCAGATCAGAGCCGTTCTCCAGTTAATGTCCAGATTAATTCACACTTGTTTGATTGGGTCATAGAAAATTTATTGCGTAATGCGCTTGATTCCATGGAAGGAGAAGGACAAATTAAAGTCGATATCTCTGAGCACAAATCCTATGTAGAGATAGATATATCAGATACTGGCAAAGGGATACCGGCCAACAAGCAGAAGAAAGTCTTTGATCCTGGATTTACAACAAAAAAAAGAGGTTGGGGTCTGGGGCTCTCTCTTGCAAAAAGAATTATAGAGGAATACCATAAAGGAAAAATATTTGTGAAGCATTCGAAAATAAATGAAGGGACGACATTTTCTATACAGCTACCTTCTGTGTAGTCTTATCGCAGGCACTTTGTCTGCTCAATCCATTAAGGTAGTGGATGAAAAGCAAATACCGCTCATAGGTGTTCATGTCTATGGTTATGACGGGGCCGGTATAAGTGATATAGAAGGGGTCTGTCCAGTCCATTGGTCATCTGAGGGGGACACCTTGATTTTGGATTATTTGGGATATAAGGAGGTGAAAATTATAACACCCAGTCTAGATGAAATTTTGCTAGTGGAGATGATGCCTAATAATGAGGTAATAGATGAAGTGATTATTGTTGGACGATTGGATGCTCGTGATATAGATCTCCCTTATGCTATCAATCGGATCAAGAGTGAAGAGATATTCAAACATAATATTCAAAACAGTGCTGATGCCCTAGAGTTGGGGTCTGCAGCCTATGTACAGCGTAGTCAGCTTGGAGGAGGCAGCCCGGTGCTTAGAGGATTTGAAGCAAACAAAGTGCTCCTAGTGGTAGATGGTGTAAGGTTAAATAATGCCATTTACAGGAATGGCCATCTTCAAAACGCTATCACGATTGATCCTGCAATACTTGAGCAAGTGGAGGTTATCTATGGAGCAGGGAGCTTATTATATGGTAGTGAGGCCTTGGGAGGCGTTATTCATTATAGGACAAAGTCTCCTTTGCTGGCTTTTTCAGCAGAGCGAGATGGACGACATGAAATCAATGCATATACCAGATACAATTCTGCAGATCAGGAGAGAGCTTATCATCTGGATCACACTTATTCTAGAAGACGGTTCGGCATACTGACTAGCTTTAGCAGCTCGTCGAGAGGTGATCTGAGAGCTGGTCGTCAGCGGTCAGAAGCTTATCCAGATTTTGGCCGTCGGACTTTCTTTGTAAGACCTGCTCCTGTCCTTGGGCAGGCAGATGAAATTATCACCAATACTGATGATGCAATACAAGTAGGCACTGGTTATACCCAATGGGATTTTACTCAGAAATATGTTTTTGATATCAATACTGAATGGCGCACAACGCTTAACCTGCAATACTCTACCAGTAATGATGTACCTCGATATGACAACCTTATTGAAGTGCGGAATGGACAACCAAGATTTGCAGAGTGGTTCTACGGACCTCAAGATAGATTACTTATCTCCCCAAGATTAGATTGGCACAGCAACAAGCCATTATTTGACAAAGTCACGTTGATTGCATCGTATCAAAATATTGAAGAAAGTCGTATCACCCGTGCCTTTAATCAAGAAATCAGAGAATCACAAATAGAGGATGTAGATGTATATGGCGTTACTCTGGATTTGACCAAACGCTTATCTCCAAGCCAAAAATTGACCTATGGCGCTGACTTACATTACAATAATGTCACTTCTACAGCTTTTGGGGAGAGTTCAGATGTCATTGCGCCTATACTGACCCGGTATCCTAGTGCTGGTAGTCAATTGATTAATTATGGTGTCTATACCCAACACAACTGGCAAAACCAAGATTCGAGTATTGTGTGGATAAATGGACTTAGGTGGTCAGGGCAAAGGACTTCACTATTATTTAGTCGTGAGGACCCAATTGTTTGGCCTGAGCATTTCTATGAAGGTATTACCAATCCAAGCAGTGCATTGGTAGGCATTTCTGGACTAAATATCAAGTCAGGTCCATATGTAGCTAAGCTGTCTACCGGTACTGCATTCCGATCACCAAATGTAGATGATCTGGCAAAAATCAGAATCAATAGAGATGAAATTACAGTACCTAATCCTGAGCTGGCCCCAGAGAGAGTATGGAATAATGAGATCACTATAGGATACCAATCTCCACATATCACTATAGGTCTTACGGGATTCTATACCCGTCTGAGTAATGCGATTGTGCGCGCTAACTTTACACTTCCAGATGGCAGCCCTATTTTCTTCAATGGCATTGACACTCTTGATGTCACTGCCAATATCAATTCGGAAAGCGGTCGTGTCAGAGGAATATCTGCTCAATTCAAGACCAGTTACAAGCATTTTGCTTTAGATGCTGGCTTTAATGTGCAGAGTGGTCTAGCCCGTGACTCAGAAGGTAATGAAGCACCTTTAGGACATATCCCTCCTATATACGGCCATACTAAGTTAACTTATGACAAAGGCAGCTTATCTCTTTTTCTAAGGCACAGATATAATGGGTGGAAACGAATAGAAGACTTTGGCGGTAGTGTAGATAATCCAGAATTAGCAACCGTGGATGGATCTCCCTCTTGGCATATCTTCGGCGTAGGCGGCAGTTTTCTATTACCTTATAATTTGACGCTGAACCTTGCTTTAGAAAATATTGCAGATCTCCATTACAGGCCATTTGCCTCAGGCGTAAGTGGTGCTGGACGACATGTCGTAGTTGGCCTAAGGTATAGTGGAGGATTCTAATTCATTAATCGTTCTCAGCGATTAAATTTCTATTGTGTGGTAGTTTACACATAAGGCATTATGTGCATATGAAATCTAATAGCCTTAATCTTACGTTAAATAAAGTATAATTCAATTCCAAAGGCTACTTTTGCACCAATTTTTCCGTCATTGTTAACGTGAAGAATATTAATATTACCCAAGAATAATAAGATAACAGATATGAATAAAATTCTTAAATCTCTTCTTTTTGGATTGACACTATTAGCAGTCAGTTCATTACATGCGCAGAAATTCGGATATATCAATTCTGCTGAATTATTGGCTGAAGTACCTGCAGTAAAGGCTGCTGATAGCGAACTGGAAACATATCAAGCTCAGCTTGTAAAATCTGGTGAGGATATGGTCAAGAAGTTAGAAACTAAATTCCAGGCCTATTCTAAAGAAGCTCAGGAAGGACGCCTTTCTCAAGTGCAAATGCAAAAGAAAGAAGAAGAACTTGCTGCTGAGCAACAAAAAATACAGAAATACGAATTAGAAGTACAAAACAAAATCCTCATGAAAAGAGAGGAATTGTATAAGCCTATCTTAGATAAGGTCAAAGTAGCTATAGAGGATGTTGGAAAAGACAATGGATATACAATGATATTTGACACAAGTACAGGTACTATCCTACATGCAAATGATGGAGACAATGTTATGTCTCTTGTCAAAGCAAAAATGGGTATGTAAGAATTATACTCGAAACATAAAAATGGTCGTTAACTCAAAAGTTGACGACCATTTTTTTTAGGTAGATATCTTTGATTTAATACGCCTCCTTAAAGGCCTTTACCACCTTGAAGTGCTCACGGAATTTCATTAGCCCCTCTTTGAGAGACAACGGACGGATGCCTTTGCCTAGATTATACTTACACACCTGATACATCCTTCTAAAGTGATAATATTGGGTCTTCCATGCATAGAGTATGGAGTACTTAGGGTCGTAGATATGCGCTGGTTCGCTGAAGGCGCCATTGATTTCAAGTACTTTGAAATCATTGTGTATTTGATTGTCTACGGCATGAGAGTACTTGAGATCAACTCTTCCGTAATAGATGCCTGACAACTGAGATAACAAGGATTTAATTTTTTGCTTGAGGTCATCGTTGTTAAATTCTTGACCATCTAAAAAAGTAGTGCCTAGAGAATGATTACCTATTTTTTCTACTTCATATAATTCACCCTCTGATAGTACGCGATCAAGTTCATCTGCATTCCACACTTCTAGCCTTTTGTACTGCATGGCATACCGGGGGATGTCTAACATCAATTCTCCAATCGTCTTTTTCCCATCGCCTCTCACGGTAATAAATGCTTTCTTGACGATGCTCGTTATATCAAATGCGCCAGTTTCTGGATTCTTTATGAAGAATACGCCAAGCTCATTATCATAATCTATAAATTCTTGAATAAGGTAGGTCGACTGAATGTCTTCCAAAAAATCGATTAATTCCTTCTTCGAATAAAGCACCTTGAGCCCAGCACCTCTGAGTCCCATATTGGGTTTTGCTAATACAGGATAACTCAGTCGATTATCAGACATCCAACTCCACAGTCCATTGATGTCCTGTCCTACCCCTAGGGTATATGTGGCAGGAATAAATTCTGGTGGTAGTCGATTATATATTTCATCCTTTGGTGCCAAAAAAGCACCCCCATTGGTCATGTCAGGATTGACAGAAGTAAAATAGAAAATAGATCTAAGGCGAAGGCTATATCCAAGATACAAGAAGAAGAACGGGAAATAGACGACCCAAGTGGGCCAATACTCCCAATGTCGGAACTTGTGCCATATGATACCTAGATTACTCATGCCATCATTCTTAAATCTTTGCTAACAAGAGATGATTGCGTTTGACTTATTTGGATGGTAGATATACTGACTGTTCTAATTTGCGGGATTAGGAATCCTTGTGTATTATTTTCATAATAATAGTTGTTATGAAAATCAAATACGTCTTTCCCCATCAAATTAGTTAACGACATAAAAGTGTCTTTAATCTCTTTAAAGTAATCCCTTTTGTATAGAGTAGTAGACATCCATAAGTGTCTGATAGTTGAATCTAATTCAGTCGTAGTTTTACTGTGGCCATCCCATACATTTTCTACCAGTATTCTTTCGTTCGAAAAATGAATAAGGGTAAATGGTTCTATATTATCTAAGTCTATAGCAGACCACGCTTCTTGAGGATTATCAGAAGAAAACAATTCTAAGAAAATCAATCCGCGACTTTTTCGGTAAGGCGGCTGACGACGATGATTTTCAAATCCACCATTGAGCAACACCATGGCATTTTGCTTGTCATCATGTGATATCCAAGTACCGCCTGCCACATCTTTTGGATAAGTCAAGTTATGGTTGTTGTGCTTATAAATTTGTATGGGTTGTGGCTCTTGACGTTGTATACTCTCATCTCTATTGGAAGTGATAAGAATATGGTCATCCATTGGCACAAATGATACAAGACACATAACTACTGACTATAATTAATAGTGGATCTGGCATAACCAAAGTGCTCGTGTAGTTCTACACAAGAAAGGCTCTTGATGATAGGTTTGATTATCGCTTTATGATGCACAATATGCTCTAACTGATAGAGTAACTCTCTATTATATGAAGTCTGGAAAGGTTGATCATAAGATTTTAGAATCAATGGTTTGTCTACTTGCTTATAGTTAGTCTGGAGGTAACTAATTTTCTTTGTAGCAAATGCCAAATCAGTTTCTATCCTTATATCTCTAGCCCTAAGAGAATAATCTATTTCTGCAGCTTCATAGTCATTTATCAGAAGGGTAAAAATCTCCACCATGTGCCTTAAATGCTGTCCTATAGAAGCACCGCTATCTTTGCAGACATGGGTAAAAGTAGTCTGATCTAAGCGCTCAAGCAATGACTTAAGTTCTGAGAGCTGGCTGTCTATTTCAGAATACAGGTCTATTTTAGGCTGAGATTCGATAGTTAATGGAATTTAGTATGAATAAAGTACTAAATATACCAAATGAAATGTAACACATAGGTATTCCAGAGGATGTTTTAGGACATTCTGCAAATCCCAAGAATGGGCCATAAGTATAACAAACTGGCATGCATAGAATCCTAGAGCATATATCCCTATGCTGATATTGTAACTTAACCAGTAGAAATAACACCATATTTAGGTAGCAGAATGCCACGCTAATTGTTGTCGTAGACCTTTA
>CAZPUF010000094.1:0-10871 GCA_964589705.1 uncultured Saprospiraceae bacterium
TTTTGATTATGGTTGAAAATATATGAGTAGTTGGATTAGCCTTTTATATATTGTATCTCTAAAGATTTATCATTATTGCAAGTCATCGGAACAAGTACGGTTTCATACTGATCTTCTGAAATGATAGAATTCCCGTCTTCGTCTTGAGCAGTGATTTTATAATTACTGAACTTATCGCCAGGACGAACTTCGATAAAGTAATCACCAGTTGGTAAATTTCCGAATTGCACTTGACCAGAGTCATTAGTAATTAGCTGAGCTATTTCTCTTGAATTTCTTGACTCTGATAAGTAGAGGGTTACAGGGACATTGGCAAATGGAATAAGCCTATCCCCAGATTCAATTTCAAATTTTGCTTCAAGGGAGGAAACCCCAGTAGGGTAGATTTCTTTTGGAACGGAAGCAGTTTCAAAGTTGCTTGATTTTACAACTATATCATACTCAATATCAATTAGGTTGGGGACAGAAAGTGTATTAGAATAGTCATTGGTTTTTTCATCATAGATAACTCGTTGGTCTTTTGATCTAACAACTTGTAGAATAAATGGCGCTTCTCCAGTATTGATGTCGATATCAATTAATGTTTCGATAGTACCATCACATGAAGGAAGTTGTTGAATTGTTACATCTGTAAGTAGGTGATCTTCTTGAGTACAGTTCGCAAAAACTATAGCACAAAATATGATCCAGGTAGTCATCCTGATAGTCATAATCTGCATTTTAAGAATTAAGTAAAAGGGTTTTTATTTACCAACATTTTCAGTTGATATCAACAAGGTAGATTAAATCAACACATAGCGAAAGACAGAAACTTGTCATTTGGGAGAATCTGATTAGAAATATTTTGGAGATAGGTGACTTCTGATAGATACCTGACATTTTAACTGACTTGTACTTGTCAGAAAGAGACCAACAAAGGAAAAACTATAGATTATTACCAAACGTCGAATAAATATTACCAATCCTCGAATTCAGACATTTTTAGCATTGGTTAAAAAAAATTGCCACGAATTGTAATTTGGATGCATTGTGGATTAATTTTATTGGTAAACTAGAACAGCTATGAAATTATTTTGTCTAATTGTTGTCTCAATATTTTTCTTACCCAATTTAGATGCTCAAGATATGAACAACCAAAAGCTCGGTGCTATAATATATACCCTAAGCGATGATATAGAAGGAGGAGAAGGCCATTGGCAATTCAAGATAGACAGTCTTGTCTTTATATGTATAACAGATGAGTTGCATAATAGAATGCGGATAATTGCGCCAATTGCAGAGGAGGCCAGCATTACCCAAGAGCAGATGAAGCGTTGTATGCAAGCTAATTTCCACTCCGCGTTAGATGTTAAGTATTGCATATCTGATGGAATATTATGGTCAGCCTTTATACATCCTCTACAAGAGCTAACCAAGGATCAAGTGCTGAGTGCCATCTCACAAGTATATTCGGCAGCACTTACCTATGGGACTGTATACAGCAGTGGATCCTTAAGTTTTCCCACGCAGGAAGAACGAGACGCTAAGAAAAACTAGACTTAAGTTTATTTTTTCTTTGTCTTTTTTTTACTGGCCTTGGCTAATGGGTTAAAGTCTAGACATAAGCCTATCCAATGCGCCATGTCTTCATCCAAGTCATATCCGTCAGGTGTGATAAAGACATATCCCTTCATTGGTCTCCCAGTAAAGTCCATCGGAAGGCAACCCTGCCTGATTAGATTTGCCTCAGCTGCTTCTTCACCTATTCTTGCCATGAGTAGGTTTGTATCTTTCTTCTTGTCGTAATGTGTCCCACAAGCCATCTTATCATTCACCATAAATATCAAACCACCCATCATCTTCTTAGTGAAGTAGGGTTGTCCGCTTTCTTTTATGAGTTGTTCTATTCTATCTACGGTGTATTGGTCGTAAGGCATGTTGTTTGTTTTTAGAGTATGGAATAGTAAGGTATCGTTTTTTCTTCAGAGCAAGTGGCTTATGGAATTTGGTTTTCATTAAATGAAATACAGTGTACGCTATATGATTTAGGGTTGTGCTATTGGTTCAAGGTTTTCGGTATATGGTCTTTGATTTTT
Organism: uncultured Saprospiraceae bacterium; assembly: GCA_964589705.1. Taxonomy (GTDB): domain Bacteria; phylum Bacteroidota; class Bacteroidia; order Chitinophagales; family Saprospiraceae; genus RFSX01. The sequence goes on from CAZPUF010000094.1 coordinate 2,076, forward strand.
TTCAAGACTATGCCTAATATAGGTTGACCGTTTTGGTTATAAAAACATCTCTTCTAATATAAGTCTTTGAGGAGATGATATTTGATTCCAAAATTCATACAATAATCAATTACGACTGGCATAATAATGTTCTCCTGGCTTCACAGATCTCATGGCATTAGTTTCATTAGAATAGGATTTCTCGGCTGCTGCGTCGCTCGAAATGAAAAAAGTTGTTTTTTGAAACTCGGTAGTAAGAAAATGAAAAACCTCATTTATCATTCTTCATTAATAGTTTCAGCCTGTCACATTGTACCGTGCACCGTTGTCCCGTGAACCGATGCACCCTAAATCCTAAGCCGTAGACCCTACACCATACACCGTCCAACTCGTTTCACCATCCACCGTTGCACCATTGTACCAAGCATTCCCTATTTTGCATAAATGAAAATCAAATCCGAACAAGACGTCGAGATCCTTGATCAGCGTATTCAATCTGAATTAGGTGTAGATGTAAAAAAGTATCGCAATGATGAAGTTGTGGAGACTTTCATGTCTATGTTGGTCTTTATAGAGTATTTTATCACTTGGGTCATTGGTCCTGTTGTTGGGGCACTTATTATATATGGGCTGGGTTTTTGGCTATTGGATTTGGTGCATGTTGAGTACGGCATATATGGACTCATAGGTCTAATTCTTTTTTTATTTACAGGTTTATGTTTGGGTTTGTTGCTACTTACAGGAAGGATGAAAGAGGATGTATGGGGCATCATTCACTATTCATTAGATATAATGAAATCTGCAAAAGAGGATACCAAAGAAGTGATGGCGAATATGCCTGCTGAGCAAAAAAAAGCCTCCACGGCAATGCTTTTTCAAGGTGTTTTGCATCTGGTCACGATACCGACTTTGGCCACAGTTATAGAAGCCAAGATTCCAATATTAGGTATGATAATCAGTCGATTTATCAAAAAGGTACTAACAATGGTATCTAATACGATGGCCAAGGATGAAGAAGTACTACTTGCCCCAATTAGTAAGACGAGTAATGACGATCATGAAATAAGTCAGCCAGAACATAATAAAGCATCTTTCAAAAAAATTAGGAAGGCTATTTCAATTCCTTTTGGTTTAGCTAGATTACCTATCAAAATATTTTTCTATATTGGTTTAATACTTCTGTTGTTGTTTTTGTACATCATCCACTGAATTGGAAAATTTTCATTTAGATTAGGTGACCTAAGTGGACGTTGACAAATAAATAAGTGAGCTAAACCCTTTAGTGAGCTTATTACTCAAAACTCATTTTAGAACTGTGAAACTTCGCACGTCCATGAAAGACTTACACCTGATTCTGCTAATCATAACAGCTAGTCTGCTTACAAAGGTGAGCTCTGGACAATTCATGCATCTTTCAGAGTTTGATCATGCACCAATGATTCTATCACCGGCTAATGCAGGGGCTTTCAATGGTTCTGTCAGAGTGGGCGCTAGTTATAGGGAACAGTTTAGGGGATTCATCACTCATCCATTCCAGACTACAGTATTATTTGTAGATGCACCAATAGCAGCAGGACTGCCTGACAATCAATGGTTGGGTGTAGGAATGACAGTAGGTAGTACAAGTGCCGGAGATCTCGCTACAGCTATAAGTAGAGTATCGGCGTCTTTGTCATATCATCGATTTTTAGATCGTAAGCAGCGTAAAACGTTTGGCGGGGGTCTTCAATTTACAGTCAATAATGTTTCAATAGGTGACCTTGGTGCGGCAAGATTCGAAGATGAGTTATTAGACAGTAGAACGGTAAGTGATGACCGTAGTCTATTACAATCTATGATGTCATCCAGAATGGGATTGAGTGGAGGCCTCTACTTTCAGAATAAATATTCTAAGAGATTGACTTATAAGATTGGATTGGCTATGCAAAATGCTTTAGCTTTTTCTACGCAAACATCTACGCAAACCGCGGGAAGCAATCCAGCGTCTATCAGGCAGTTGACTACTAATGTAGACTTTGCATATCAACTCAATAATCGATGGATGTTTGAGCCAGGATTTTTATATCAGAAATTATCATTCAGTGATAATGTAGTATTATCGACTGGCTTGTCTCATCTGCTTAATTCTGAAAAAGCAGTTGTACTTAAGACGCGGCTTGGATATAGATTTCAGGATGCAGCTATAATCAGTGTGGGTGCAGAGTTTGGATTGTATTCGGTGATGTTGACTTATGACATGACTGTATCTTCTGCACAGATATACAATGGCGTTAATGGTGCATTTCAACTTGGATTTTACCGCATATTTAATATCTATCCAAAAGCTAAAGTAGAGTATAAGGAAATTTGTCCGCGATTGTAGTGTAATTACAGCTTTCCAATTTATCAAATAGAACCAGACAAATGAAAAAAATAATAGCCTTTTCCATCTTCTTGGCATGCTTATTTTTATCTCCCCAGCTCATTGGACAACTCACTGGATTAAATAATCTGAGTGAAAATTTACCCTGCATAGATAAGGAATTTAGTTTGCGTGTGATCATGACAGTAGATGACAGTACAAGGATGCCTCTTGTCAGTGAGTCCGATTTTGATTCCATAATAACCAAAGCCTCATCTTTTTTTGAACCAATTTGTGTGAGTTTTAATGTGTGTGATTTTGAGGTTATTCCTAATTATAGTTACAATGATTTGTTTACTCAAAAGAGAGTAACACAGATGGGAAATGTCTTCGGTTATCCTGAACGTATTAATGTATTTGTATCCAATATAGTGAATGGTCCTAACTGTGGCTTTGCGGTCTTAGGAGGATTTGATACATACAGAAATGCACGTATACATATAGAGTTAAGTTGTGCAGATGAGCCAGCTGCTCAATTGGCCAAGCATATGGGCACCTTATTTGGTTTGCTAGATACCAACTATGATGGCTCTAATGAGCTAGTAGATGGAAGTAACTGTAGTACGACTGGGGATAACTTGTGTAGTACACCAGCAGATCCATATGGGTATGAGCGGAACGAAATATCGGGAGAATGGCAGAAGGCAAAACCTTCATCTTTGGGTCAATATAATATTGGGTGTGAATTTGTCTGGGAGACACTGGATGATAATGGAGAATTCTATTTGCCGTCCATGACGAATATGATGTCGCAATATCCATGCAAATGTGAGTTTACTTTCGAGCAATTTCAAATCATGTCGGCTGCTTACTTGGCCGCCTCCACTAAGAATTAGCAATTTATTAGAACAGAATCCACTTCTACAAATGACCGTCATGAAAAATTTACTTCTTCTCATATCCAGCTTCTTTATTATTTCAGGCGCTTTATCAGCACAGACTGCTGATGTGACAAGTGGATGCATTCCACTAACTGTAAATTTTACTGCCCCCAATTCAGCTGATTATTTCTGGGATTTTAATGATGGGAATTCCTCGGATGACAAAGACCCTGAACATATATTTACACGTAGTGGAAACTTCAGAGTCGTCTTGTATACAGATGCTTCTCAGTCGACACAAGTAGGTACCATTGATATTATTGTTTATCCGGATCTTATTGTTGATTTTAATTCAAATCATGTGACAGGGTGTAATCCGTCTGATATCACTTTTGCTGGCAGCATAGATCATCATCCGGAAATTACAATTACAAATGTACTATGGACTTTCGGTGATGGAGGTAGTGCTAATATAATGAATCCAACACATACATATAATAGTGTGGGATTATTTGATGTGTCTCTAGCAGTAACAACTAACTTGTCAGAATGTGATAAGACAATATTGAAAGAAGATTATATAACAATATCGGAACAAAATGCAGACTTTGATGTCGATATATCCAATAGTTGTACAGCACCACTAACAGTCAATATTACAAATCAATCTGACAATATTGATGGTTTTATGTATCTCTGGGATTATGATGGAAATGGTACCGATTCGGGTTATAATCCTGCTCCAGTTACATTTAATAGGTTGGGTAGATTTAGAATCACCTTGACAATGGTAGCACCCGATGGCTGTGAAACGACTAGGATTAGAACAATTAGAATAGGAGTGCCTGATATTGAATTTTCCTTAGCAGATACAGTATGTACAGGAACCTCAATTAGGATAACTAATTCCTCTTCAGGCATTTTCAATACTTGGGATTTCGGTCCAGACGCTGATCCTATGCAATCAGGACTAAAATCTCCTGTGGTTACTTACGATACACCAGGTATTAAAACGGTTACATATACATCCAGAACAGGTTCTTGTCAGTCAGATACGACATTCACTATTTTGGTATCAGATAATATTTCAGGCTTTACTGTAGAGCCACAAATCATATGTACTGATTCTGTGGTATTTATGCTAACAGCCAATCATAGTATCAATGGAGACTATTTCTGGAATGGTTCCACAGTGCCAGGAGGTCCGGATACAACTTACTTGCATTACGAGCCTATCACTGACACATTCCAAGTCAATAGGTTAGAGACTTTTCAATTTTCTCTAATAATTGATTCTGAGGAGTTAGCTTGTGTGGATACGACCACAGTAGAATTTGAAAGCCAGGTGCCTGAGGCGTTTTTTATCCCAGATTCTGTGATTGGGGTAGTGCCACTGACCATGGGATTCTTAGATGGAAGTGAATCAGATACTACCATAGTAGACCGAATATGGGACTTTGGTGATGGCAATACTGCTGATGATGAAGAGTTTGTACAGCATACATACACCGAGCCTGGTGAGTACTTTGTAAAACTTTGGATAGAAAATGCAGGTGGTTGTTCTGATTTATCTCAAGGGGTTACCATAACAGTATTAGAAGAAAAGACAATAGAATGTATCTTGGATTCAATAGGACTTGAGCCCATTGATCTTGATGGAGTATTTGAAAGTCGAACCTTATGTGTCGGTGATCAAGTACGATGGATTCAACCTCGATTCCGAGATTATGTGATTCGATTGCAGACTGATGAAGGTAGATTTGACCATTGTGCTGGTGGAGATGATAATCTATATACCTTTCTGTACCCAGGCTTTTTTGAAGCCAACGCCATTTTGGAGTTTAAAGGGTTTGAATTGGATTTTGAAAAATTAGGATATCTGCCAGTCTTGGGAGCCAGAGCTGAGATAGGATATAAGAAGGATTGTGATAGTCCTTTTGATACCAATTTTTGGAGTAGACAAGTAGGTAATATAGATACCTATACTTGGTACTATGATGATAGAGTCATCAGTAGAGAAGAAAAATTTAGTTTCACCTTTGATGCCATTGGAGAACATGAAGTAATCTTAGAAATACAATCACTGGATGAAGATTGTCCTCCACACCGAGATACTGCCATTGTATATGTGACAGAACCAATAGCAAGTTTCTTAGTAGATGATATACTTTGTGAGGGAGTACCCAATCCATTAGATGCTACAACTACCAGTTTGACGGCTGGTTGTTCTAATCCATATTTGTGGACTTTTGATATGCAGAGGCCCAGAGAGGTCATGACGGAAATCACACAACATGCTTTTGAAAGAGGGGAGCAGTCAATAATGCTTACAGTAACAGATATCAATGGTTGTACCTCGACCGCAGAAGCCGATGTTAGCGTTCTGGGCACTGAGATAGAATTTCCATTAGATTCCTCGCTTTGCTTACCTCATGAGAGTTTTTTCGATACGCAAATAGATTCCGATACAGCAATAGTATCCTATAACTGGACTTTTGGGTCCTCTGAGATGTCACCTACCTATGTATTTACAGAAGGTGATTTGGCTGTGGACTCACTAGGTGCTCGTAAGGATTCGTTGTTTGTTACTTTGTTCACTGAGGATGCATTTGGTTGTTTAGATTCTCTTGAGAAAGCCACTCGTCTTTATACCCCTGTCTCAAATATTATTGTAGAAGATGATGGGGTTTGCCGTGGAGATGCATTTCAGATTTCGGCAGATGACTTTAGAGAAGAGGGTAGTAGACTGAGTTTTGACTGGGATTTTGCAAGTGGAGGTACATGTGACCAGCAAGCTTGTGAAGTTATCTTCGCAGAGCCAGGAGAGCAGATTATTAGTCTATTTTTTGAAGAATTAGGTACTATGTGTAGGGATACTATATTAGATACCATACAGGTTCTGGAGAGACCAGAAGCCTCATTTACAACAAATGTAGATGGGATGAGTACCATTTGTTATCCAAGTACAATAGAATTTAATAATACATCGGTAGTGGACGGTGGTATCAGTTATGAATGGGATTTCGGTAATGGCGCCACGTCAGATTTGACAAGCCCTGCTATAAGTTATGATAGGGGGACATTCACAGCTTCATTGACAGCTACATCTGTGTTTGGGTGCGAAGATGTGCAGACGTTTACGTTCGAGTTAGTAGGTCCTGATGGTGATTTGGTTATAGACAAAGACAATATTTGTCTTGGAGAGTCTGTAGAGCTCTCACTTATCAATCCATTAGATGTAGCGAGTTTTGATTGGGATTTAGGCGATGGGAATGTCATATCCAACGAAGATAATATCATATATACCTATGATTTTAAACCCCCAGGTGATTCTACAGATATTGATTTAATCCTTAGCTCAGGTGCAAACGGCTGTGAAGTAATAAGGACAGTTGCAATCAATATTAATGATGTGGAAGCTGGTTTTGAGCAAGATTTGAGTATTGATTGGTGTGTAGGGCTGGTTGGATTTTTTAATAATTCCAGAGGTGCTTCTTCATTCGAATGGGACTTTGGAGATGGAAGTATTTCCACAGAAGAATTGCCATTACATACTTACAACTCTTCCGATACCTATGATGTCTCGCTGAGAGTTACTGATGATGTCTCAGGTTGTGTTAGCGAGTTTACCCAGCAAATTGATGTGACCTTGGAAGAAAATGACTTCTTCAGTTTTGCAAATGTTTTTACACCTAATGGAGATGGACGTAATGACTTTTTCAGAGCAGTCATTCCAGATATTTATCAAGATGTGGTGACTACGTTGAGCTTCAAGATTTTTGACAGAAGAGGACAATTGCTATACGACAACGCATCTCCAGATGGATGGGATGGTACAGTCAATGGCACACCAGTTCCCGAGGATGTCTATGCTTATTTCATTGAGATTGATATTCAAGATTGTCAGGTTGTTAGTGATAAAGGCAATGTCACTTTGGTACGGTAATCAATGTCAGATGGACTAATGCATGATGTTTTTCTATAATCTGTAATGTTATTATATTTAAATACTTACGCGTTACTCAGAAATTTAATACACCGAGTCACTTTGAGTTCAGAATTAACAAATAGAATTTTTTCGTTATATAATCTTTTATATTATAGAGACTTACGCATTGCAGAAGGTTTTGATATTTGTCCGCATTAAGAATATTTATCATATATCACCTAAAATCTAGGGTTTAGCACAGAATTTGATTGATAGAGGATGTTATCCAACATTATCTATCATGACAAGACCAACCTTAGGGCTTGTAATAGCAAAATCGTTATTACAGACCGAGAAGAGAATTATATCTTCCGCAACTTCTTACCATTTACGTCTATTCGTAAGACAATCTCTATGGTCTTTTTTCTATTTAGCATTACTTCTAAATTCTGCTCAGACTGCTGCCAATACGCTTCCTTTAAGTCCTTCTACTGTCATGTCTTGCCCACAAAATTTTAGTCTGAGGGTCGACGATAGTTTAGGTCCAATAACTGTATGTCCAAATGAAGTGATACCACTTTGTTTTACAGGTGATAATTTGCCAGGAGGAGGAACACTTTCAATACAAGCAGATTTAAATAACGATGGGACCTTTGAGACAGCACTATGTTCCCAACCAATTCCTGATACTCCCTGTCCAATGCCTACTTCATCTTCTGGGGGCAATGTATTCTTTGCCTCTTTGATAGCAAATGGAGATGGCGGTGAGTGTGGTGTTGCAGTGCCAGAAAGTATAACAATCTGTAATGGCTGCTCATGTGATACGGATAATCCTGATGTAGATATCAGTGGATGGGAGTTAGATGATAATACAAGTGGGATTGGCCCAGGTAATCCTTCTCATATATTTCCTGCTGGGACAATATTGGCTTCTGGAGATTGTATTACACTTTCCTGTAATTATAGTGAGCGAGCAACTAATATATGGAATAACAGTTCAGACGATGCAACGCTTCATGATTCCTCTGGGAATCTCATAGATATATTTAGTTATACAGATGATGGGCAAGATGGTGAAGAATTGATAGGAGCCTGTGAAGTTAATATGGCACCTATTTGTTGCGATTTCCAGATACCAACAGGATCGTGCGAAACTGGTGTCATCCAGTTTAGAGCAGAAGTATTACCATTTGATAATTTAGCTTGTCCTGCTGGGATGGATGATGAACAAGATGCTTTTTCGAATATCATAGTTGCAAATTTAGCTTGTCCTATAGCAAGTTTTGAAATGGATTCTTTAGAATTGTGTGCAGCACAGACTTCCATAGTAAGTATACCGATTTCTATATCTGGAGGCACCGGCTCTTACAATGTAGATTATGAAATTAATGGGACATTATTTAATGGATTTGGATTTAATGATGGTGATCTGATATTTGTCAATGGTCTAACGATGGGACCTATAAATGTGACCATAATTAGTATAGAAGATGTGGGTGGAAGTCAGTGTGAAGGCATTGTGAGAGACGGAGAAGTTGTCGTCAATATCAGACCTTCGAGTTCTGTCACCTTATCAGCAGCCACTGATTCAAATGATTGCTTTTGTAATGGAACAATTAGCTTCGATGGTCCAAGTGATATAGGCTTTGATATATTTTATACACTTA
>CAZPUF010000095.1:0-10609 GCA_964589705.1 uncultured Saprospiraceae bacterium
ATGCGTAATACATTGGTAAATTGTGGATACTGTGCTTTGTTAGTCCTCATTGTAATGAGTTGCAAGCCTGATTCAGCACCTCTAAAAATTAGTCCAGACGCCTCCGATATAGAGAGAAATTACTTTCAAGATTATGATTCACCAAAGCATAAGTGGGGATTTATAGATGTTGGAGGAAGGGTGCAAGTAGAGCCACAATTCGATGATCTCAAAGATTATATTAATGGAAGGTGTGCAGCAAATCTAGGAGGACGATGGGGATTTCTAGATAAGGCAGGTAAGAATATAATCGAACATAAGTATAAGCAAGCTTATGATTTCAGCGATGATGGGTATGCACTTGTTCAAGATTTTGATAATAAATGGCAGATCATAGATCCTGAAGGAACGATTATTTCAAAGCTTTCTGCCTCAGAGTTCAGTGAGGTTAAATATGGACATCTGGTCTTTAGCACTGCAGGTATGAATGGCATACTGGATGTATCTGGTAAAGAGATCATCGAACCTACTTTTATATCTATCAAAATTTACTCTGCCGAACATTTCATCGGTCGTGATGGACATGGCGAAGCTTTATATGATCTGAGTGGGCAAAAAATCTCTGATACATATGATAAGATATTTAGTGCAAAAGATGGCTTTTTAAGAGCTAGGCGAGATGGTTTGTATTACTTCTTAGAGGAGGAAGGATTCGACCCTCTGAATAAACTCGGGTATAAGTATGCACATGATTTCAATGGCGATTATAGCGTCATAAAAACAGATGCTGAATTCGAAATTATAGATAAGCAACTCAATAAGATCAAAAAGTTAAATTATAAAGATGTGAAATCTGCTGGTGATGGATATTGGAAATACAAGCAGGACCGAAATTGGGGACTATTGTCACCAAGAGGTGATTTAATCTCATCAGATAAATTTGAGTTACTCAATAGATTTTCCGATAACCGTATAGCATATAGCATTAATTCTCAATGGGGGTACCTAAATAAATTAGGAGAATCAGTCATTGGAGGAAACCTGGCTCTAGTCTGGGATTTTCACGACGGGAGAGCAAGAATGATTGGGAACAGAGGTGTTGGATTTATCGATACAACGGGCCAAATGGTGATCAAAGATCGATTTTTCGAAGTTCGAGAATTCTACAATGGCCTCTCTAGATTTCAAACGTTCTAAAAAGTGAGCTCTGTTCTGATTTGGGAAGTCTTCATGAGTTGTCCTATTCAATTTGTTATTTTGAGCTTCTATGACACTTGACTGCCCTTTGATTTTTTATTATCAGTTGGACATAAAAAGCTATGATTTCATAACTTATATTTGCGCACAAATTAAGATAAATGGATTTTGATATAATTGTATTAGGTAGTGGACCAGGTGGCTATCCAGCTGCTATCAGAGCTGCACAGTTAGGAAAGAAAGTGGCCATTGTAGAAAGAGAAAATCTAGGTGGTATATGTCTGAATTGGGGATGTATCCCGACTAAGGCTTTGCTTAAATCTGCTCAAGTCTATAATTATATTACTCATGCTGAGGACTATGGAATTAAAGTAGGTACGGCTAAGGCGGACTTTAATAAGATAATAGAGAGAAGTAGAGGTGTCGCTGATGGAATGAGTAAGGGTATCCAATTTCTTATGAAAAAGAATAAGATTACAGTTATAGAAGGTGATGGAGTTCTGGCACGAGGAAGAAAGGTTGTAGTGACTGATAAGGACGGAAAGAAAAAAGAATATGCTGCTGATAATATCATTATAGCCACAGGAGCAAGATCCAGATCTTTACCTAATATTCCTATTGATGGTGAGAAAGTCATAGGCTATCGTAAAGCCATGACACTACCAAAAAAGCCTAAGCGTATGGTTGTAATAGGTGCTGGAGCTATCGGTGTAGAGTTTGCATATTTCTATAATAGTATGGGTACGGAGGTAACAGTAGTAGAATATCTTGAACAAGGACTCCTGCCAAGAGAAGATCATGATGTATCAAAGGAGTTAGGCAAGATTTTCAAAAAGAGCGGCGTAAAAGTTCTAGGTAACACAGCCGTACAATCAGTAGATACCTCAGGTAAAGAAGTAAAAGTCGTAGTCAAGAGCCGTAAAGATGATAAAGAAGAAGTGATTAAATGTGATGTTGTATTAAGTGCTACAGGAATACAACCTAATACTGAAAACATTGGATTGGAAGCGCTAGGCGTCAAAACGGATAAAGGTGGACGAATTGAAGTTGATGAATTTTATAATACTGGTGTAGCAGGTATATATGCTATTGGTGATGTACTAGCAACACCGGCCTTAGCTCACGTCGCTACTGCTGAGGGTATTACCTGCGCAGAGAAAATTGCAGGTATAGAAACTCACCCTATTAATTATAATATTATTCCTTCATGCACCTATTGTGTACCTGAGGTAGCTAGTGTGGGCTTGACTGAAAAGCAAGCTAAAGAAGCTGGTCATGAAATAAAATTGGGTAAATTTCCATTTTCAGCATCAGGTAAGGCAAGTGCAGCTGGTGTTAAAGAGGGTTTCGTGAAAGTTATCTATGATGCTAAATACGGAGAACTATTAGGTGCACATATGATTGGATCCAATGTAACGGAAATGATCGCAGAGATCGTCGCCAGTATGAATCTTGAAACCACTGGTCACGAGATTATTAAAGCTATACATCCTCATCCGACTATGAGTGAAGCTGTCATGGAAGCTACAGCTGCTGCATACGGGGAGGTCATTCATCTATAAAGAAGAAGGGAAATATTGGAATTCTAGATTAGAATTAATATCTCTATTTAAAAATCCTGCAAGTAAGTAATGCTAGCAGGATTTTTTATTTCTAAGAACTAAAAATCCCCAAAGGATAGAAGCCTAAAAGCCATATGAATAATTCTAGGTCAAGTTCTAGGGCTATCACATATTGGATTTGGCGAAAGGAGATTAAGAACAAGAGAAAATATGGTAGATTTCAACCTAAAATTCTAAATCAAATTCTTTGACATTGTAGCCAGCAAAGATTCCACTTCCATTGGATATATTGGAATATGGTCCTGATATGTTATTGTCACTGGTAGGTAGACCAGTATTTTCAAGACTCTTCAGATAGTAGTAGTAGTCTGGACTTATCGCCCAAACTCTTAGTTTATATTTAGGAACTAGGTCATGAGATAGTGTGCCTCCTGAAGGATCATTTCCATTTTCATTTGTCTCATCTGTATCGCCATCATTCTGTACATTGGTTGAGGTAACAAAACTGGCTGTGAATGATCCATTGTCATTTATGTCAGCAGGACTAGTAATGTTCAAGCCTTTATTTTTGAATCGGTTCTCGATAGTATTACCTGAGGTAGAATCATCATCTGAAGTTAGAACTACTTCTGAGGATGATGAAGTATCTTCATTAGAAGAGGTTTCATCATTTTCTTCTTCATTGACATCGCTTGAAAGGCTATGATCATTTCCAACAGTAGAGCTATCGTTATTAATCAACTCTTCTATTTCCCAGGCATAAAAGTTCTGATCTTCTTCATCTGCATTTAAGGTTATTTCAACTGAAAGTGCTTGTTGATCCGTTTCTTCATCTATCTCTGTCGATACAACATTGACGGAAGCTTCCAATACTTTAGGTACATAAGTTTGAGCACGCAGTACTTCTCCATCTACTTCGATAAGTAATTCGTATATCTTACCTTCTGCTGGATTATTGTTTCTAGTATAAAGTCCATTCCCTTGATGATTCAGTGTAAATTCTTGACGTCTGATATTGTCTTCATCCTTTACAGCAATGAAAATTGTGGCATCTTCAACTGGTATGAAATCTCCTCGATCATATATTGACTTGGAATAAACGAGATTAACAGCGTAAGTGGAATCAGTGGAAATAATAGAATTGACGACTACATATTGTTCAAACTCGTCCAACGGATTGAAAATCTCTTTTTCACAAGAAAGAAAAGACGTAATTAGCAATATGTAGAAGAATAGTCGCATTTGATCGTATAACAAGGTACGAGATTGTCTGTTCAATCGCAAAAATAATATACTTAAATTACCATGTATATGAGATATTAAATTGCGGAAAAACTGGATACAGAGAAATTTCAACTACTGAGAATGGGTCTTCGGCAGTGGAATCGTTCTCTCTTATAAAACTATAAAATGGGTTTGAATTATTGTAGGCATTGTAAATGCCTATACTGTACTCTAAAAGATTTCCATTTTCATAACTTTTCTTTTTCTGGTAAGAGATACCCAAACGATGATAATTTGAGAGCCTTACATTATTTCTTTCTTTTGGGTCAAGTATGGGATTGCCATCCGGTCCTGGAACTGTATTCTGTGTAAAGGTCCAAGTATTGCCATTACCAAAGAGCCAGGTTAGGTTTACTTTTCCTTTATTTTTCAAATTATAATTTACATTGGCCGAAATATTATGAGGTCTGTCATATTTATGAGGAAAGGTTAGCGCTTCAGCATTTGGCAAATTGTTGAACTGAAATGTTCTTTCTGAACGACTCAGGGTATAAGATAGATTAGCAGAAAGCTTTGGCCAACGATGTGCCCAACCTATTTCGAGCCCATAGGCTCTGCCTGTTCCGGTAGTTACCCTATCTTCCCAGTTGACATCGTTTATATCCGCATTGAATCCAGAATGATTTTGGACAATAACCTGGATAATTTCGAAGGGATTAATGTATTCAATAAGGCCATCATAAGTATTATAAAAACCACCAATACTGAATTGCGATCCAAAAGAAGCTTTATGTCTGTATTCTGCTGAAAGGAGATTAGATCTCTCAGGGGCAACTCTTTTAGTACTTGGCACCCACAAGTCGCTTGGTAATCCAGAACTTGGGTTAACCAATAAATGAAGGAATTGACTCATTCTAGAATACCCTAACTTTAGTTCGTTAGATTGGCCTTTAAACTCAAGGCTTATTCTAGGTTCTAGATAGAAATAAGTCGTATCCAAACCACTGAAAAGATTACCTCTAAATCCTGATTGTAGGGTCACACCATTTGTAATATCAACAGTATAGTCCAAGAATACATACGATTCTTGAGAAATATACACTGAGTCAGGTCGCTCTTCAGGTGACACTACCAATGAACTGGTCTCTAGAATAGATGGTGCACTTTGATGAATAGTCCATCCACCGCCCAACTTAATCTTTCCGATTTGGTCAGTAAAGATTTCAATGTTGGCCTTACCTACCAAGTCCATCTGAGTAGATTCTACGTCGACGGACAAACTGGAATCATCTAATCCCGTAACTCTGTTTGCTGATCTGGATTGGAAAATAAATTCTGTGAGGCCAATCTGTGAATGAAAGTAGACTTTTTCTGACAGCGCTGTGCTCCAATTTAATGTAGCTAATCTGTTATTCCAACCGAGACCATTAGAGTCAATAAAACTTATCTCTGAATTGGTATTAGCTCTTCTAAGGAAGATATTATCCTCACCAGAGTAAAATGATAAACTGAGTCTGCTGGTAGGAGAAAACCAATGCGATAGTTTGGCGTAGAAATCAAAATAGTTCAAATCACTTTGTTCAATATCAAAGAACTCTCTAAGTATTGGGGAAGAGTAAAGATTGATTAGGCTTACTCTACCATTAAAGATAAACGAGGTTTTATCACCAATGGGACCTTCAATAAAACCGGAGAAATTCTCTAGATTGATTGAAGCCTTTCTCTTTGTGCTGGTCCTGCTACCATCCTTCAATCTAATGTCTAATACTGAACTAAGTTTGCTTCCGAAATTAGCAGGGATGCCTGATTTGTATAGATTGGCATTTTTAATCATGTTTTCAGAAAAGATAGAAGATAGTCCTCCTAAGTGACTGGTTTCATAGACAGGTATACCATCTATCAGAACCAGATTTTGATCTGGTCCTCCTCCCCTAACAGTAAAGCCATTCTGAGCTTCTGAGCCAACGGATATGCCTGGCAAACTTTTAATGGTAGTGATTAAGTCACTTCTTCCTCCTATGTTAGAGACGGGCTGTTCTTCATATATATCGACTTGTTCTGAGTTAGTAGGTGATATCTCTTTTTGTTCAGTTGGTCGAATTATAATATCTGGTAGTCTGTTATCGGACGATATTTGGATAGTAACATATTTTCGTTGGTATCCTTCCAAAGGAATGGCTATGGTTCTATAACCGAGATATTTGACATACATACTATCTGTATCCAAACCAGTCTTAAAATGAAAATAACCTTCTTCATTGCTGAATGTGCCACTACCGTCAGAGCCGTAAACAGCAACACCAAAAAGGGTTTCCATGGTTAGTGAATCTACAATTATCCCACTTATAGTCCTTCTGTCATAAGGCAGTATAACTATTTTCTTAGTTTCTCGATTGATTGTGATATTACGGTCAAGTTGTTTTCTGAGTAATGATACTATTTGATCTAAAGTAATTTCAGAGTGAGTTAGATAAATCTTCTCACCAACGTTGAGGTCTTGACTGTTGTAAGACACAAAGAAATCACTCTGTGTCTCTATGTTGGATATTAGACTTGATAAAGTGAGTTCTTGCTCTAAAAATATAATCCTATGGGAGGGAGGATTATTTTGTGAAAAGATAGTTAGATAGAACACAGAATTCATCAGGAGTACTCCGATTGTTCTGATTGTCATATCACCTATCTATTTTACACAATTAATATTCTTGATTGCAATCTGATGCTCATTGATTTCATATTCAAATCTTGTGAGTTGAGAAAGTTCTTCTATTACAGCTTCTATAGATTCTTCTGTGAACTTAGTTCTTATAGGACAATTAGAACTTAGCTCTTTGTCTAATTGAATTGTGACGTTGTAATGATTTTCAAGTGCCTTAAAGACCTTAGTCAATGGCGTATCTTCAAATACTAGTTGGTTAGTTTTCCAGCTAATTTTATTGTGGTCTTTATTCTGTACCAATGCAATGGATCCTTTGATTCTTGTGGCCATATCACCTTTCTGAAGAGTAAAAACTCGATTAAGTGTATGCAGCTCCACGACCCCAGAATAAACAACCAAGTCTAATTCATCTCCAATATTGATAACGTTAAAGCTGGTACCCAATACTTTTATAAAATCATTGTTGGTAAGCTCTATTATGAATGGTCTTTCCACATCCTTAGCTATATCGAAGAAAGCTTCTCCTTTAAGTTTCACTCTTCGTTCCTGTGCAAAATCAGATTCTATACTCAGCAAACCCCCACCTTCTCTTAGCCAAATTTGAGATTCATCCTCAAGCGCAAATGCCATGGTTTGAGTATCACTATTGTATATTTTTTGTTCTTTATCAGTGGATGAACTTACTGATCTATAGGTAAAGATCGCAGCACAAGAGATTAGGAGAAATAACAAAGTTGCCCAGATCCACTTATGAGACTTTGGACTTTGGGGCGCTGGTGTAGGCTCTAATTGAGGTGATATCTTATCCCAAGCGGCTTCTTTATTATATGATTTGTAAGTAGAGGATATATTTTTCTCATTGTCCTTACCCAAGGCATCAAGTGCTTTAAGGGACTCTGCTGCCTCTTTCTTCCACTCTTCAAGAGTACCATACTCTTTAGAAGCGTCCTCGTTTTTTAGGAGTTGTAGTAATAATTTATCTATATCCATCAGTCGTTTGACTAGCTTTATTGTTCTGAATACTTTTCTTTTAAAATCTTTACTGCTTTAGCAAGGTGATTTTCCACTGTCTTTATGGATATTCCTTCCTGGGCAGCAATTTCGGCGTAAGTTAGGCCATTAAACTTATGTAGCGCAAAGACATTCCTACATTTGGGTGGCAAATGTCGCAGCAGACTACTTAATCGTTCCATATTCATAAAGTAAGCCTCTTTATTGTCGCTGTCGACAACTGAAGATTGCTTTATCTCATTGTGATATCTATCTACAGCTTGTTGGTAAGCTTTCCTTGATCTTGCATTCTCATATACTTTGTTCTTCACAGATTTAAAAAGGAAGGCTTGCATCGTGGTTTTAAGATTCAGTTGCTCGTTATTCTTCCATATATGCATAAACACATCTTGCACCACATCTTCGGCCAATCCATCATTATTAAGCAATGAATTGGCATAGTTGCATAGCGGGACATAATATGTCATGAACACATCCTTGAATTCCATCTTATTCTTAAACAACAAATCGTGAAGGGTTGGTCTTCCTAATTATGGTGAAAATACTTTATTGTTTCATTATCCTTATCAGATTGCACATAATATGTCTCAAGTATCATCTAATTTTGCTAATCCTTTAGATAACAGACTCATAATGACAAGAAACCATGCAACATTAATCGGCTTTTTGATTTTCTTCTTTGGTGTAATCTCACTGATATTAAGTTTGGTTAGTATTCAGCTGAGCATGCTCACTTTTATTGATAAGCCAGGAAGAACCTTTGGACTTGTGGTAAAACTACTGATGGTTTTTGTAGGTATGATTATCATGTATGTTAGTAAAACGGGTAACGAAGTAGATTAGATATTAGATCGTTCCTCTTTGTCAGATCACAATATGCGGCGAAACTAAATAAGGAATAAAGAAAAAAGGGCCTCATGTATTTGAAGCCCTTATTTTGAAATCTGATAGGAATATCGAAATCGACTATTTGTAATTGTAATCTTTTCCTTTGACAGTAGCGATAATAGATCCAGCTACTTTGTATGGATCAGCATTAGACGCAGGCCTTCTGTCTTCTAACCATCCTTTCCACTTGTTCTCTACAGCCGCTATTGGTATTCTTATGGAAGCTCCCCTGTCTGATACTCCGTAAGAAAATTTGTTAATCGATTGAGTTTCATGTTTTCCGGTCAGTCTCAATTCATTGTGCGCACCATAGACAGCAATTGCTTGCTTTATCCTGCTCTTAGGCGAAAACCTTTCGCAGATATCCTCAAAATCTTTTTTCTTACCAGAGGTACGTAATTTCTTGTTAGAAAAGTTTGCATGCATTCCTGATCCATTCCAGTCTCCTTTGATTGGTTTTGGATGATAGTCGATATAGTATCCGTATTGCTCTGTAAGTCTATCAAGCAGATACCTTGCAATCCAAATCTCATCTCCTGCTTTCTTTGCACCCTTAGCGAAGAGTTGGAACTCCCACTGTCCACAGGCAACCTCTTGATTGATTCCTTCAAAAGTAAGGCCTGCGTTTATGCATAGGTCAGCATGTTTTTCTACAAGGTCTCTCCCATGTGTGTTCTTGCCACCTACTGAGCAGTAATATAATCCTTGTGGTCCCGGGTATCCTCCAACTGGGAACCCTAAAGGAAGCTGCGTAGCGGAATCCATTATAAAGTACTCTTGTTCGAATCCAAACCAGTAGTCATTGTCATCATCATCTATAGATGAACGGCCGTTAGATTCATGCGGAGTACCATCGGCATTAAGTACCTCGGTCATAACCAGATATCCATTTTCTCTAATTGGATCAGGATATATAGCTACTGGCTTAAGCAAACAATCTGATGATCCGCCTTCTGCTTGTCTTGTAGATGAACCATCAAATGACCATACTGGACAGTCTTTAAGCTTGCCACTAAAGTTTGCGATCACTTTGGTTTTACTTCTCATATTCTGAGTAGGCTTGTATCCGTCAAGCCAGATGTACTCTAACTTGCTTCTTACAGCAGGCTTTTTTGCCCTTGTGGTTGTTTTTCTTCTTGTAGCCATTTATTATTTACGTTTATGAAATGAAGGTGTGAAAATAGTTCGGCAATAATGATATATTAATTTTTTATAAATCATGACTGCTATATCAAATGATAAATAGAGCATTGTAAATTACTGATATTCAATAAATTGAATAATTTTATAGTGTTATGCCTATAGCTAAATTTTCATCTTTACAAAGTCTAGTAAATAGCCTATCCAAGTCAGAGAAACGGCATTTTGTGTTGTTTACTAACCGATTAAATAGTAATGACAAGGCTATTTATTTGAAGTTGTTCCAACTCTTGAGCAAGCACCCTGATAAGAATGAAGGGTATTTTATCAAACAATGTTCTACTCCGAGTAAATCCAATTTTACCAACGCAAAGAGACATCTCTATAGCCAACTACTTCGCAGCTTGAGAATCCAGTATGGTGAGAGTGATGAAATGTTTAAGGCAAGGCAAAAGATAGATCATGCAATGATTCTCTATAAGCGAGGATTCTATAATGAAAGTTTGGCGATTCTAAAATCATTAAATGTGGTGGAATCACCAATTGATGATATCATTGCATTAGAAGGTACTGAATTACAAAAGCGGATTGAATCAAGGCATATAACCAGGAGTAGAGCTACAAAGAATAGAATAGAGACGCTAATTTCTGAGTCGAATAGACACAGAGATACGGTCAATATAGAAAGTGAGATGCTCAATGTCTGTTTAGAGATTCAAGGACTATACATTAAGTGGGGATTTGCATCAGAGCAGAGAGATTTGCTGATGTATGAGATATTCTTTAAGAATCAGTTGCCTGAGCTCAGACAAATTGAATCATCGGATACTGCACTGGTACTCTGGCATCAGGCGCATGTTTGGTATCATTATATGCGATTGGAATTCCATCTCAGCTACAAACATGCCTTTAAATGGGTTACACTTTGCACCGATCAAAAGTCTAGACT
>CAZPUF010000096.1:0-10606 GCA_964589705.1 uncultured Saprospiraceae bacterium
CTGTCCCCCCACGGTACATACATATCCCATTTTTTTCATTCCAAAAGCATGTTTTTTTTTTAATTCGAGACAGGAATTGATAGATGAGAGAAATAAAAAGGTATCTGGTGACTGCGGCGCTTCCCTATGCCAATGGACCACTACACATAGGCCATTTAGCTGGCGCATACCTTTCAGGAGATATATACACTAGATTTTTAAGACTGTATGGCAAAGACGTATTGTATATATGTGGGTCGGATGAACACGGCGCGGCTATTACCATAAAGGCACTCAAAGAGAATAAGTCACCTCAGGAAATAGTAGACCAATATCACACACTTTTTAAGGATACATTTGAGCAGATGGGAATCAATTTTGATCATTACCATCGAACTTCTGCAGCACTTCATCATGAGACATCTCAGGATTTCTTTAAGACCCTACATAATAAAGGAGAATTTACAGAAGTAGAATCTGAGCAGTACTTTGACCCTGTAGCTGAGCAATTCCTCGCTGATCGTTATATAAAAGGAACATGCCCTAAGTGTAATTATGATTCAGCGTATGGAGACCAATGTGAGAATTGCGGGAGCACCTTAAGCCCTACTGAGCTCATCAATCCACAGAGCACTTTGAGTGATGGTAATCCTGAATTACGAAAAACAAAACATTGGTATCTACCTCTCAATAAATATGAAGACTGGCTAAGAGAATGGATAGATAACGGCACTGTCAATGGAGACCAATTGCATTATCCAGAAGATTGGAAGAATCATGTAGTAGGTCAATGCAAATCTTGGCTGGATACGGGACTAATGCCTCGAGCAATGACAAGAGACTTATCTTGGGGAGTAGATGTACCTCAGGATATCAAAGGATCTGAGGGTAAGAAATTATATGTTTGGCTAGATGCACCTATAGGTTATATTTCTTCTACCAAGCAATGGGCATTAGATAACAATAAAGATTGGGAGCCATATTGGAAAGATGAATCTTCTGCACTAGTCCACTTTATTGGAAAAGACAATATCGTATTTCATTGTATCATTTTTCCTGCCATACTAAAAGCCCACGGTGATTATGTACTCCCAATCAATGTACCCGCAAACCAGTTTATGAATCTAGAGGGAGATAAGATTTCTACCTCAAGAAATTGGGCAATCTGGGTGCATGAGTATTTGGAGGACCTACCTAATAAGCAGGATGAGTTAAGGTATGCTATGATTAAAAACATGCCGGAACAAAAGGATAGTGAATTCACTTGGAAGGCATTCCAAGATGCTAATAATAATGAGCTGGTTAACAATCTAGCCAACTTTATCAATAGAGTTGTGGTCCTCACTAATAAATACTATGATGGTGTGGTTCCCGATTTTGACATGGGACTTGACATAATTGGTGCGGAGAGTGCTGATGACATCAGCTTCCATGATGCTGAGATGTTAAGATTATTTGACAACGTGGATAACCTATGCGCTAGTCTTAGAAAGTATGACTTTAGAGGAGGACTAAGGTCGCTCATGGAGATATCTTCTCAAGGAAATCAAATCCTACAATTCAACGAACCATGGAAGTTAATCAAGACAGAGCCAGAAAAAGTCAAAGTGATTATGAATCTGATGCTCCAATATGTCAAAGTCATCAGCGTCATCATTCGCCCTTTCTTACCATTCACCTCTGATAAATTAACCAGTTTACTCAATGTAGAATCTATCAATGAGGATGGAGAATTACTGGAGTTATGTAATCAACTCGCGGAAGGCGAGATGTTAATTGCTACTGGTCACAAGATTAATGAGCCAAAACACCTTTTTACAAGAATCGAAGATGAACTTATTAGCAAACAAGTGGACAAACTAAAAGCTTCTGCTGCAAAACCTGTAACCGCTGAATCCAAACCAGTGAAGGAGACCATCAATTACGATGACTTTATGAAGATGGATTTAAGGGTTGCCACTATAACTGCTGCTGAGAAAGTTAAAAAAGCAGATAAACTTTTGCAATTAACTTTGGATGTTGGATTTGAAGAAAGGACTGTCGTTTCAGGTATCGCACAACATTTCGCACCCGATAAGATTATCGGACAGAAAGTAACCTTATTAGCCAATTTAGCACCGAGAAAAATAAGAGGTGTAGAATCTAAAGGGATGATCTTGATGGCTGAGAATGAAGATGGATCTTTGAAATTTGTTGAGCCAGGAAGTGAGAGTCAGAACGGTGCTGGAATTAGTTAGACTGGATGCGTTTGAATACCGAACTTCCTAATTCTTTACCCCATATTTGATTGCCACTATCATCAAATCCTTTTTCCCAATTCATAAAACTGGACTCTCTAATCTTTATAGTTGAAGTAGTATATGCAGCTCCATCCTTTGTACTCTTACACTGGTCCAATCTTGTAGACCCTGAGAATGAGCCATCACCATGTTGAGTGATATAAATTGTGCATCCTTCTTTTGCGATGATGTTATCCATGGATACACTGTCAAAAAATGATGGGGTTTTCCATTGTCCTACAGCCTGCTCTGAATTTTCCAGGTTATAGACATTGCTTCGAAAGCCCCCATTGTTGTCACTTTCTATTTTATAAATTTGCTGTAATTGCGGCCTGGCAGGATTATCTGTTGCAAATTGTTCCGCATATAAATAACACCCTTTTTGTTCTTCCCAAATTTGCACAACCCTTAAAGTAACCTCAATTGAAGTACTATCACTATCCAAAATTGAATTTTGGAAATGCCCCTCCATCATTCTTTTGAGACTTTGTATGTCATCGGATTTGATAATACCATCAGAACTTACAGACCTAGTAGGACTAGATCTTTTATCTCCCCTAGCTGTTGATTTTGAGCTTTTACAACTGGTTAGGAAAACAAAAGCACCTAACAAACATAAGATGGTAAACTTCATTTTGGTCATTATCAGAGGTTGTTTTTAGTAAGCGCCACAAATATGGAATTTGTCTTATTTATATCACCATATTTATACATGAATTTCGACTAATATTTTTGACATTAGGTACATAATTGGGAAAGAACTATTTTCGTCTGTTAATCATGCACCTACCTATAATCAATACGTTAATCAGAATTCGAAATTTGTTCATAATTTTTGTACTGATTTGTAGTTTGTTCTCCCCTACTGGTCTCAAGGCTCAGTTATCTAACGAAGCGACAATCTCAATTATAACCTGCCGTGCTGGAGATGATATATATAACACCTTCGGTCATAGTGCTATAAGAGTCAAAGATCCTAATACACGATTAGATGTTATATACAATTACGGCATGTTCAGTTTTAAAGAAGAAGGCTTCACCAGTAAGTTTCTCAGAGGTAAATTGAAATACTGGATTGGAAAATCAACTTTAGAATCCTTTATGAGAGGTTACGTGTATGAAAAAAGGACTGTACTAGAGCAAACACTTAACCTTGATAATGAACAAAAGAACAGCTTCTATCAGGCCTTAGAGGAAAACTACAAACCTGAAAATCGTTATTATCTCTATGATTTTTTCTTTGATAATTGTTCTACCAGGATAAGGGATATTCTTGCGAATCACATTTCAGATTTGGAATATCCAGATAGTCCGGAATTGCAACTCAGCTTCAGAGAATTACTGGATCAGCATACCTACCGATCGCCATGGACAGACTTCGGCATGGATCTTCTAGTGGGTACAATATCTGATAGAATGGCCACAGTAGAAGAGCAAATGTATTTGCCCGAATTTCTATTCAACCATCTCAGTAAAACCAAAATTGGACAGGATAAAGATCTTGTAGCTTCTATTTCAGTGATCCTTGATTTTGAAGCAGTGGAACAGCAGAGAGATAATACCCCATACTTTACTCCCTTGCTATTTTTCATTATTCTGCTCTTTATTGAAGTGGTCATATATCTTTATAACCCTAGATCGACATGGCTAAAGTTATATGATAATATTTGGTACCTTCTCATTGGCTTAGGTGGGTTGGTTTTGACTTTTATGTGGTTTGGGACAGATCATATTTCAACCAAATCAAATCTTAACTTAATATGGATGAACCCATTGATTTTGTTAGCGATGTATATGAAATCAAGAAAAATTTGGGCTTTCATTTTAATACTGCTAGCCTTATCGGTGCTCCAATCAGCGTTCTTTCAGAGTTATCATGGAGCAGTCTATCCTATAATTATAATCCTTATTCTAAAGCTTCTACGTCAAATAAAGAATGAATAAAAGACAGCTAATTCTTCTCAAAAACTGTCGTTTTGACATCTTACGGTAAACAAAAGACTCATTTTGTCAGTCAATTTGGACTTATTTGGTGTTGGTACATATATTGACAGTATGACGCAAAAAGAGACAGATGTTTGAAGACCTGGTATTTCCCGTATTACATAGTAGTGACGATAGCGACATCCTCCCATATATCACTATCAACGAAAAGGAAGATGAATCTGGAAAAGCAGTAGAGTACCCTGGTCAGCTTCCTGTCCTAGCTCTAAAAAATACAGTATTATTTCCTGGTGTTGTTATCCCGATTACTGTTGGCAGAACCAAGAGTGTCAAAGCAGTAAAAAAGGCATATGAAGGTGACAAACTGGTCGCTGTATTCTCTCAATTAGATCCAATTACTGAAGATCCAATGATGGATGATTTGTACCGAATAGGTACTACTGCCAAAATCATCAAATTGCTAACCATGCCTGATGGCAGTACAACTGCCATATTACAAGGTAAGCGTCGATGCCACCTAAATAATTTAATACAAGTAGAGCCATTTCTTTTGGGCGCTGTAGACCAGGTGCCTGTCATGCCAAATGAAGAAATGGAATTCAAGGCGACAATGAGCAGTATTAAAGACACTGCTAAGCAAATTATAGAGTTATCACCCCAAATACCAAAAGAAGCATTGGTCATGCTTCAAAATATCAAAGGAGACAGTTTTCTACTAAATTTTATTGCGTCCAACATTAACATTCCAATTCAAGACAAACAAAAGATTCTTGAAATAGAAACTATCAAAGATAAGGCCACTGTCATTCTCAAAAAAGTAGACCAAGAGATGCAAATGCTTAAGGTCAAAGGCCAAATAGAATCAAAGGTTAGAGGTGATATTGAAAGGCAGCAAAGAGACTACTTCCTGAACCAGCAACTGAAAACCATACAGGATGAGTTAGGTGACAATCCCCAGAAAGAGGCTGTAGCAGAACTAAAGTTAAGAGCTGCCGATATGAATTGGCCAGAGTATGCCGCCAAGCAATTTGAAAAACAGATAGCTAAAATACAACGTATCAACCCACAAGTTGCAGAATATTCTGTGACACTCAATTATCTGGAGTTGATGCTGGATTTGCCTTGGGAAAAATTTACGGAAGACAATTTTGATCTCAAAAGTGTATCCAAAACCTTAGATGAAGACCACTATGGGTTACAGGATGTGAAGGAGCGGATCTTAGAACACCTAG
Organism: uncultured Saprospiraceae bacterium; assembly: GCA_964589705.1. Taxonomy (GTDB): domain Bacteria; phylum Bacteroidota; class Bacteroidia; order Chitinophagales; family Saprospiraceae; genus RFSX01. Next base: position 5,435 of record CAZPUF010000096.1, read on the forward strand.
CAGTGCTGAAACTGAAAGGTGACATGAAAGCGCCAATTATCCTACTCGTTGGCCCTCCTGGTGTTGGTAAGACAAGCTTGGGTAAATCAGTAGCTAAAGCTTTAAAGCGAGAATTTATAAGAATGTCTTTGGGTGGCCTACATGATGAAAGTGAGATAAGAGGTCATAGGAAAACCTACATAGGTGCGATGCCTGGTCGAATACTTCAGTCACTTAAGAAAGCTGGGTCATCCAATCCTGTATTTATTTTGGATGAGATAGACAAAGTAGGAAAAGACTTTAGAGGAGACCCATCTTCAGCGCTCTTAGAAGTCTTGGATCCAGAGCAAAATTCCACCTTCTATGACAACTATTTGGAATTGGATTATGATCTGTCAAAAGTGATGTTTATTGCTACAGCTAACTCACTCAATACAATACAATCAGCCTTACTCGACCGTATGGAGGTCATTAATGTCAGTGGATACTCCACAGAAGAGAAAATTGAGATCGCAAAAAAGCACTTAGTCCCAAAACAAAGAAAAGCGCATGGACTCAAAGCATCTGATGCTACATTATCCAAAGCTACACTTGCCAATCTGATTAGCGATTACACCAGAGAATCTGGCGTGAGATCTTTGGATAGGGTGATAGCAGGAGTCATGAGAAAGGTCGCCAAGCATAAGGCGATGGATGAAGCATATGACAAGAACATAAAGCCCAATCAACTAGCAGATATATTAGGCCCCGCTAAATTTACAAAAGATGAAAGCACTAAAATTTCATCACCTGGTGTGGCGATCGGGCTGGCATGGACGCAAGTTGGAGGAGATATCCTATTCATAGAGACTAGTCTGAGTGCTGGAAAAGGAAAGCTGATTCTGACCGGAAATCTTGGTGATGTCATGAAGGAATCTGCAACTACCGCACTAAGTTATATCAAAGCCAACGCTAAAAAGCTCGGCATAGATGCTGAGGAGTTTAATAAATATGATATTCATGTACATGTACCTCAGGGAGCTATCCCAAAAGATGGTCCAAGTGCAGGTATCACCATGATGACTTCAATAAGTTCAGCTTTTTTAAAAAAGAAAGTAAAAAGAGGGGTAGCAATGTCAGGTGAAATTACTCTTCGAGGTCGTGTATTGCCAGTTGGTGGTATCAAGGAAAAGGTCTTGGCCGCAAAACGAGCTGGTCTTAAAGAGGTCATACTATGTAATCAGAATGAAAAAGACATCAAAAAAATAAATGAAGAATTTATAAAGGACATGTCTTTCAAATTTGTTGAGAATATGGATGATGTATTAGAATATGTATTGTAAGAAGTTATAGCGGTTAAATTGCCGTTAAAGCCTAATGAAATCTTATACTACCTTTTAAGAATATTGTTGTTTTATAGATATGAATAAGGTACTAATAGCCGCTCTTTTCCTCTTCGTCACTGCACAAGCTTTTGGTCAGGATAAGCCAGAAGGTCAACGAGTAGTGCAGTTTAGCGGTATCGTTGTGACAGAAGACGACAATGGTGAGATATTACCTCTACCCTACACCTCTATCGCTATCAAAGGTACATCACGAGGCACATACTCAGAAATAGATGGTTTCTTCTCTATTGCTGCCAGAGTTGGTGATACATTATCATTTAGTCGAATTGGATTTCAAACTGTAGAACATTCTGTATCGGACACCTTAAGTTCTGATTTTTATTCATGGTATCAAGTGATGTCTGAAGATGACATTTTGCTTCCAGAAGCTGTTATCTATCCATGGCCTAGCAGAGAACACTATAAAATAGAATTTTTAGCGCTTGATATCAGCAACGAATTACGCCAAAGAGCTGAAGAAAACCTCGCTGCCGAAGTCCTCAATAGGTTGCAATTTGAAGTAGCGCCTGATGGTCAAAATGCTTTCGAATTAGAACGAACCAATAAAAACATAGAATATCAGTATGCTGGCCAATTTAAGCCACAGAAAATATTTGATGTTGTCGCTTGGAGCCAATTTATAAAAGCTTGGAAAAGAGGAGATTTCAAACGCAAAAAGAAAAAGAAGTCCAGCAAATAAATAAGGTAGTGAGCAGATTTTCGTAGATTTCACATAACAACAACTTGCTACTATGCCTAAACAACATACTTGCTTGGAGTGCAAAGAGCAAATTTTCGGAAGGGTTGATAAGAAATTCTGCTCAGATCAGTGTCGCACGATTCATCATAATCGGCAAAATTCAGACTCCAACAATTTCATGCGAAACATTAATAATATCCTTAGGAAGAACAGGAGAATACTCAATGCACTCAATCCAAGAGAAAAATCAAAGACAACGAAAACAGAATTGCTCGATAGGGGTTTTAAATTCAGCTATTTCACAAACGAATATGTCACAAAAGGTGGCAAAGTCTATAAGTTTTGTTACGAACAGGGCTACCTTGACTTAGGCAAAGGAAACTATGCAATAGTCCGTCGCAAAGAATACGTAGATTAACCAATGACGCTATTGATCGATACAATACTATGAGAACTATATTCTTATTAATATTAACTGTTTTGACGATGACATCTTGTCTAAGGGAAAAAGAACAGGTAAAACCATCTAACCCTCTAAGGCCTAGACAATCTAAGGTTACTATTCCAGAACGTAAAGTGCAAGAAAATGTAAAAACTCAAGAACATAAACCGCTTAATACTGGTGGTCTAGAGTGGATGAATATGGACCAATTGGCAAAAATTCCATTGTCAGGCAGCAAATACTACTTAATAGATGTCTATACAGAGTGGTGTGGATGGTGTAAGATTATGGATAATAAGACTTTTTCTGATCAAGAGGTTCAAGAATACTTACAGGAAAACTTTCACCTCATTAAGTTCGATGCAGAGCGAAAAGCACCTGTAAACTTTAAAAACAAGATTTACAATTGGGTTGAAGGTGGGAAAAAAGGCCATAATGAATTGGCATTAGAATTGCTCGAAGGAAAAATGGCTTATCCTGGATTAGTTTACCTCGATACAGATTTGAATGTCATCAAAGTGTCTTCAGGCTACAAGAATCCAAAGGAATTGTTGTTAGAGATGGAGATTGTCACCAGATCTTAAAATAAACGCTATATTGTTATTAAATTTCGCCTTATAAATACTAGTTATGATACGTTCTATCCTTTTATTAGCACTTTTAACTATATCATTCTCAGCTTTCGCGCAGAAAGCCCATAGTGTATTTCTTGACAACAGAGTATTAGATCATTTTCAGACTCAGATGGAGCTAATGGTTAATATAAATCAGGATGTTCAAGCAAAGAACGGGGAGGATAATCGTTCTGAATTAAACAAACTCAAGAAGGCTGCAGCTAAAGTTTCAGAAAGAGGGTTGAGTATTTACCATCAAATGAATAGCTATTTGGATAAAGAGACAATAGATAAGCTAGAAGCCAAATTTCTACATGACGGGGTTGGGACTAATGCTTTAGTTCATAGAAATAAGCAGATAAGAGATGCAAATCCTCAACTTGTTGAGATATTCATGTCTTACGAGGATCTAAATTTATTTTTGGATAACGTAGCTAATATTCAAAAGATATCTGATGAAATACAATTCCTTAAGGAAAGACCTAATAGTGCTAATACTAATTTAGTAGCTGATATCTCAAGCTCTGCTAAGACCTTGACTTCAATAATTACACAGACTTCTAATTAATCTAGGACCGTATATTTAATGGCATTTGAAACAGAGGGAATACTACATAAGGTATTCGACACACAGAGCAAGACAGATAGTTTCCAAGCAAGAGAATTCGTGATTCGGCAAGAAGGGAATTATCCCCAATTTATAAAGTTTCAACTTACTCAGGATAGATGCGATCTTGTCAACAATTATAAGGAAGGTGATAAGGTTAAAGTTTCGTTTGATCTGAGAGGAAGAGAATGGAATGAAAAATATTTCACCAATCTCAATGCTTGGAAAATAGATGCTGTACAACAAGAGAATGAACCATCAGGTCCTCCTACGGCGTTTGAACCATTAGAAAGCAACGCTAATATTCAAAGTGAACAAACAGAGAAACTTACAGCAGAAGATTTTGAAGATTTGCCTTTTTAATAAAAGGTCTCCTGTATTTGCTACCTTATTATTTCTTTTCTCATACCAGATTCTAGTATCGCAATCTACTTTCTTAGCTGCATCGGCCTTCTATGATGACAGTTTTAGAAATTGGGAGGTAATAGCCTTAGACAGTTTAGACAATGAGCATATCGAGGTATTAGAGCTCAAATGGCCACTCAAAAATGATTGGACAGAGTGGAAGTGGGATACTGCTGAACAATTGACTTATCTGGAACAGACTTATAGGAATAATGATTCGCGTTGGACTTATAGATTTTACGATAGTCCTATAACTATGCAAGCCAAATGGAGAAATGACCCCAGAATTTGGACAATTACTCACGGTGAATTAAAGGTCAATTGGAAAACTGCCTATAATCTCCCAGATCATTGGATATACGAGGATAAAGCGTTTGGATACTTTGAAGTTATAACTACTTATGAGAACGACGTGAGAGATTGGGAAATCATAGACGAATCTTCACTTCCTGATGAAGTGAAGAGGTCCATGATATTTATTTCATTATATGTAGCTTCTCCTAGACAATAAAAATTATCTAAGACCTAGATTTCTAAATTAGACAGTTACTGAGAGGGACTGAATCGCTTCTAATAGCTGTTCGCCATGATTCTTGGTGACTACTTTATCAACAATATGAACGGCAATTCCTTGTTCATCAACTACTATAGACTTACGATAAACGCCTTCGATCACTCTTCCCATAAACTTCTTAGGACCCCATAAACCAAAATCATTAATCATCTTCTTCTCTGTATCTGCAAGTAACGAGTATTGAAATTCGTATTTATCAATGAATTTCAAATGTTTTGCAGGCTTATCAGGACTTACCCCAAAGATCTCATAACCCGCAGCACTAAGTGCTTTAAAGTTATCTCTGACACTGCACGCCTCTTTGGTACAACCAGGAGAATCATCTTTTGGATAAAAGAAAAGGATAAATTTCTTTCCTCTTAGGGAGTTAGAAGATATTAAGTCACCGTTCTCATTAGGTAATTCGAATTCTGGGATTGGTTTACCTATTTCTACATTCATGTTAAGTATTTTGTAATAAACAAAATAACCTACTTTTTGTTTAAGC
>CAZPUF010000097.1:0-10515 GCA_964589705.1 uncultured Saprospiraceae bacterium
AGTTAGCTCTGCATGGTAAATCAAGTGCCACACACATTCTTGGCAGCATGTAATCCATACACAATCCAATATTACCTCTTGCTTTTTCTGCAGACATATTCTCATTGAGAATTAGACCTTGATCATGAAAAGAACCACCTAGTGGGTGAGGTAAAAAAGCCCAAGGAATATCATTTCCTAAGGAGTCTTGTCTGCCAGACGGTGCATTGGGATCCCACCAGTCTATCGCAATGCCTTCATCTAATCCTAAAGAATTTAGTTCAGCTACAAATGGGTATACGCCTTCTATATATTCATGACCAGTTGCTTCAGAATTAGCCATTGCTAACGCAGTAGAAGGCTCGTCCTCAAAGCTTACGCCATCTGTAAAGACTGCATTTGCACCATTATCTCTATTTGTTCTTCCAATTAGTAAAGCACCTTGTACTTGTACTATAGGATCACCAGTAGTAGGCACTACTAATACAGCGTCTTCATAAGGAGCAAATTGGTCAGCTGGGTTGTGAATAGATATTGTAGGAGTAGTGTTATCTGACAACCAAGAAATATCTCCTAAAGCACCACCGATGTTAATTCCTAATCTAAAGTCATTACTGACACCAGCAAAGTTGTCAAAGTTAGTGGTGTCACCTGCCATAAGTCCAAAGCCATCAGCTGGTGTGACAGTAAATACTTCACCATTTATATCTCCATGGAATTCTTCAACTACCATTGGTGTTTCTGGAGTGCCGTCTTGATTTAAATCTAAAATGAATTTGGCTTGACCATTAGTTGTAGTTAAGATTTCATTATAGTCACTAAGTCCTACAAGTCCTAAGGTTAGATAACCTCCTGTACCTGTGCCAAGAACGGTCATTCTTTCAGCATCTATACCAAATGGGTTACCTCCACTTTCTGCTAAAAATCTCATAAATCGGATAGCATTTCTCCCATCTTGAACACCTCGATATGCAGCCTGGATAAGTCCTAATGCTCTTTCTGGTTGTGTTGGTGCCTGAGGATTCCATCCTAACCTATAATCGCAAGATGCAGCAACATATCCTCTTCTTGCTAATTGGCGGCAGATTTCTACAACAGAAGAATCTTGTCTTGTACCTGGAATCTGTAAGTTAGTTCCACTAGGCAAGAAGTTTCCTGTGTGGAATACAAGAACTACTGGTCTATTGGTTTCTGTGTCTCCTGCTGGATAGTATACATCCATTGGTAGTGGAATTAACTCAGCTCCACCTGTAAATGGTAAGAATAATACAGTTGCATTGCCACCGTATAATACTGTTGTGTCGTTCACCTCAGTGAAAATTTCATCCAAATATCTCTCTTGAGCTGTAGCAATACCAAAAGCAAATATGGATGAAAAAAGTAGTGTAAAAATTATCTTCATAGCTAATAATTAATCGTTAAGCAATAATATATATTCGTAAGTGTTTTAATTGGCTTCATAAGTCCATGTAATATAAGCAAGTCTTCCAATTTCTGGTCCACCATAAGTTTGGAATTGTCGATTATCTAATAAGTTTGAAGCACCTATCTTAATTGTTGAATTTAATTTCTTAAGTGCAAAGGTTACTTGAGCATCTAACATATCATAAGTTGGTACCAAACCTGTGAATTGAGGTGATCCCTCAAATAAGAAACCTTCAACCCATTTATAATTTATATTGAAACTAAAGTTCTGGTTGCCACCTATAGACAGATTTCTGGCTCCAAGACCTATGTTGAATTTATGCTCAGGAGTATTGAAAGCTGGAATGATCGGATCATCTTCAAAGGTTTGATTCAGTTTATTGAAAGAATAATTTCCATTCAGAGTAAAATGCTTATCAAGATAATAATTCAGCCCAATAGAGAATCCTTGTGTTGTTACTCTGTTCTGAGAATTTGCAGAATATCTAAATGGCTGTACTCGATCTATATTGATTACATTATTCTGAATCTCAAAGTCGAAATCAACACCAATTTGGAATCCCAAAAAGTTCTCATATACACTGTAGTAATAGCCTGCATCTATAAATAAATTATCAAACAGAGTCGTTCTAAGTCCTGCTTCAATTGTTCTTACATTTTCCGGTCGAACTGGGTTGATGTTGAAGCTATCTAACTCACTCAACTGTTGGTTACTAGAGAAGAAATTTCCAAGAGATTCTACAGTTACCAAATCTTGTACACCATTTAGATTTCCAGAAAGAATTGCTGGTCCTACATCGAGATTAAGAAATTGGTCGGTAAGCGTAGGATTTCTAATTGCTGAAGAAAATGATATTCTGAAGAAATTATTGGCAGAAGGCGTGTACACAACACTTGCAGCAGGAGAAAACAACCAATCGAAATTTTCATTTTTATCTGCTCTTAGGGCTAACTGACCTTTAAATTTCTGAAGGAATCCTTTCTGTAATCCGGCATAGAATCCGACTTCTCTATTCGTTATCCTTTCGCCGTTGCCATCTTGAAATACAGTTCCTCTTGATCTAGGTGCATACAATCTAAAGTTACTACCTACAGTTAAATCATCTAACCAGGTTGGTGTAAACTTATATTCTCCATGGACATGGTAAAGAGCCGATCGGTCATAAAATTTTGTCCCGCCTTCACTTCTTAGGGTAGATGTTATTCTGTCAAACTCTTCCTCAAATCTCTCAGTTCCTGGTTCGAATCGCGGTACAGCGGTAGAACCGCCTATACCTGGTCCATTGGCAAAGTCTGAAGCTTGATCATGCCACTCAATAAATCTATCTCTATTATCAACAAAAAATTGCTCAGCAGCATTGACATCAAAATCCACACTAAACTCTCCTGTTTCAGGATCGATGACGACCTCGGGCTGTGGATATCCCAGATCAACTATTTGTGTAGCAGGGGCAACTATATCTTCAGAGCCTCTCTGCCAGAATTCTGCATAATCAATGGACCATTCCAAATTTTCTTTAGCATTTTCCTGTAGTAACAAGGCTGTAAAAAACGGATCAAATGAATCTCCAGCTCCTGTGGACGTATTGTATGCTCTAATGAAAAATTTATTCCTTTTTCTGAATTCAATTTTGTTTTGGAGGAAAGTGATATTTCTGAGACTGAATCTGTTGTCTCCTTGATATACTGTAGTTCCTGCACCGAAACTAGACCCTAATATAAGCTCAGGTGATAATTGTTCGTCTTCTGGCTTAGTTCTAAAATGAAGTGAAGCACTGGCCTTGTAATTTCTGGTATCATAATCTACAAGATCTTCCTCCCTATAACCATCTCTGTGCCAGGTGCCAAGGGTTCCAATCTGTGCATTACTTATAGAGACATCAGAAAAGTCATTTGAGCTTTGAAATTCATCACCATATATATTTACTGCATCAAAACCACCTACGTTGGATGCATCAGTTTCAGTATCAAATACCGGATCAAAATTTCTTGCTTCCCAATCGTCTGCTCGGAGTCCTTCGGCGTTAATTTTATATGCAAATTTTGCAAGTCCATCCTTGTTTTCTATTACATCTGCCCATCTTATGGCACCTTGAAGAAGATTTCTCTCACCTCCCTTTACAAAAGCTGATAGGCCTTCATGAAAGAAAGGATCTTTGGTTTCAAGGCTAATAACACCATTAAAAGCATTAGGGCCATAGAATGCAGAACTAGCGCCAACAATGATTTCTACTTTATTCACATCTAGTTCAGAGGAGCCAAGAAAATTACCGAGTGAGAAGTTAAGCCCAGGAGCTTGATTGTCTATCCCATCTATAATTTGTAATGAGCGGACAGGGCTAGTACTATTGAATCCTCTTGTATTGATGACTTTAAAACCCAAACTAGCGGCGGTAAGGTCTACTCCTTTTAATGCACCCAATCCATCATAAAAGTTTGCTGCAGGTGTCTCCTTAATGGCTATGAGATCAAGCGCTTCGACGGTAAGTGGAGATTCCTTTTGCTTTTCCGAAATCCTTGACCCCGTGACAACTACCTCAGTAATAATTTCGGAGTCCTCTTCTATAATTATAGTCAATCTCTTATTCTCAGAAACAGGAAATAGCTTATCTCCATATCCAATATAACTAACCATTAGGTTAAACGGCAATTCCTTTTGCGTTTTGAATTCGAAGGATCCATCCCAGTCTGTTATAGTGCCCTCAGTTGTTCCTTCAATTACAACATTGGCTCCAATAATGGCTTCATTGGTATTGTCCAAAACAACACCTTTAACAACATTCTGTGAGGATAATGGTGATGAAACCATTATCATAAAAGCATAAAACAGATATTTCAAAACGTATTCAATTTGCGTGAACCTAGTAAAGAAAGGCTTTAATTCATAATTTTCATAAATAAAATCACAGACATATTTGTATTAACCAAATATTGCCTATGTCTAGCTTTAATTTCCCTAACTTAATTATGTAAAACATACATTTACAGTGTGTATTTTCCACTGTATATAGCCAAGCGCATTGTTAAGAGTAGTACTACAGGATATTCTGGGGCATTAGTCAAGTTAGCTATTGCAAGTATTGCACTTTCGATTGCAGTAATGCTCATAAGTACCGCTGTAATTCTAGGATTTAAGAATGAGATTTCAGGAAAAATTTATGGTTTCTGGGGTAATATTCACATCACAGATGTAAAATCAACAAGAAATTTTGAATTAAGACCTATTCATAATATAGGACCTATACAAGATTCAATATTATCTATTTCAGGTCTTACGTTTAATATTGCACCTAGAGGCAGTGCTCCCAGAATGAAGGAAACAAAGGGTGGGGTGGCCTACGTGACCCCATTTATTACCTTTCCGACAATCATAAGTACACAAAAAGAAATAGAAGCGGTTGTCTTAAAAGGTGTGCATACTAGTTACAAAAGAGATTTTTTTGATAGCTATTTAAAAGAAGGGCACTTTGAGATTGGCGCTGATTCTACTGTTTCAAGAAATTTGATGATCTCAGCGCAAACGGCCGCTCGACTAAACTTGAAGTTGAATGACCCGATTGATGTTCATTTTCTTAAGGATAACAACCAAATTAAAAGAAGGCTAAAGGTCGGTGCTATATATAAATCTGGGTTGGAGGAGTACGACCGAAAGTTTTCTTTCATAGATATGCGGCTAATACAGGATGTAATTGGGTGGGAGAGAGACATGGTTGGAGGACTAGAAGTCTATGTGGAAGATATTGATGATGCTGAACCCATAGCAGACTATATATATCAGGAGATTTTACCTACAAACTTATATGCCCAAACTATTCAAGAAAAACAGAGTAGTATTTTCGAGTGGCTTGAGCTTCAGAATATCAATGAGACGATGATACTCTTACTGATGATCATCGTTGCAATCATTAATATGTCTACAGGACTATTGATCCTTATCTTAGAAAGGTCTTCTATGGTTGGTGTATTGAAATCCCTCGGTCAGAGTAATTGGGGAGTGAGAAAGGTATTTATAATAAGTGGTATCTATATTATGTGCCTAGCTCTTCTTTTGGGTAATATTATTGGGTTGGGATTTGGCTGGTTGCAGAGCAAGTTTGGATTTTTGAAATTAGACGAAGCCAACTATTACCTGACTGAGGTGCCTATCGAATTCAATTTGTGGGCTATAATTGCGATCAATATTGGAGCCATTATAATTACAGCCTTCGTTATGGTGATTCCAAGCTACCTAGTCACCAAGATTACCCCTATGTCAATATTGCGTTTTGACTAGTGTATCCATAGATGAAATCTGTGATATGCTACGATGGATTGGTATTTGTTTAGTAATGCAGTATTCTTGTGGTTCTTAGAAAGAAAGAGTAATACTTGATGTCTTATGGTCCAGTTCTTTGTATTTAAAGGAAAGATTGTAGAATCTACTCCCGATTTGGTTGGAGCGGATTGGGTCCATATTTCTCCCCCATTAGTAGACTCGAATATAGAGCAAGTAGCTAATAAACTTGATATCCCAGTTGACTTCATTCAAGATTCCTTAGATATAAATGAGCGCTCACGTTATGAGATTGAGGATGAATCAAAGCTGATATTGGTCAATACACCAATGATTAATGATTCAGAGAAAAAGAATGAAGCGATATTTATTACTGTACCTATAGGTATTATAATACAGGATACAAGAGTGATTACTGTCACTCAACAAGAAAATCCAATTATAGAAAGGATTTTAGCTCATAAGGTGAAAAAGTTCAATCCTGCAGATAAGGCACTGTTTGTCTTGCATATTCTTGAACAAAACGTATTCTGGTTTCTTGAATGCCTTAAGAATATTAATTCTAAGCGAAATTTTATTGAAAGAGAATTGTATGACTCTAGTCGTAATGCTGAATTGAAATCACTGCTTAGGATAGAGAAAAGTTTGGTCTACTTCGTTAATTCATTGAATGCTAATGACTTGTTGATGATGAAAATGAAGCGAACAGATTTTCTAAAGATCAGAGAAAGAGAACCTCATACGGATCAGTTTGAAGACATTATTATAGATAATGGTCAAGCCCTCGAAATGTCCAATGTTTATACAAATATCTTAAGCGGGACTATGGAGGCATATGCTTCTATAGTATCTAATAATCAAAACACCTTTATTCACCGTTTGACTATAATTACAATTATACTGATGGTACCTACCTTGGTTGCCAGTTTCTATGGTATGAATCTCAAATATCTTCCATTTAGTCAGAGCAAATATGCATTTTATGTACTATTGGCGATTTCGGTAATTATAGGCGTACTGCTCATCTTATTTCTGGGTAGAAATAGCAGTAGAAGATAGTCCATTCACATATATCAATAAAATATTATATGAGTATTTGACATTATCCACACCTGTGGATAACTCTACTAACATATTATGATTTATTCGTATTTAATTTGCAGTCGGTCCAAAAGACTCTAGACACGTCTAGTCGGCCGATTTTCTCATATTCATCGACAGTTATAATTGTTGTTTTTAAAATTTAGACTACAGTCTAAATTCATAAATCTGACGCTGTTGTTAAAGTGATATTATTATTATTTATATATATAATTTTTCCTAATTTGTTGGACTTTTGGGATTGGGAATAATTGAAACTAACACTACTAACTATATACGAATGAAGGCGCAAAATGAACCACTACTAACAGACAACCCCAACCGCTTTGTCCTTTTTCCTATTACCCATGATGACATTTGGTCTTTCTATAAGAAATCTGAAGCAAGTTTTTGGACAGCGGAAGAAATAGATCTGCATCAGGATTTAACAGATTGGGAGAGTAATCTTAATGATGATGAGAAACATTTCATTAAGCATGTACTCGCATTTTTTGCTGCTAGTGATGGCATCGTGAATGAGAACCTGGCTGAAAACATGGTGAATGAGGTACAATACACGGAAGCCAAGTTTTTCTATGGATTCCAGATTATGATGGAGAACATACATTCAGAAACCTATTCACTACTAATAGATACCTACATCAAGGATACTAAAGAGAAAGATTACCTTTTCAATGCCATAGAGAATTTGCCTTGTGTCAAGAAGAAAGCAGATTGGGCTATGGAATGGATAGAGGATGCTTCGTTTGCAGAGAGACTAATCGCATTTGCAGCGGTTGAGGGTATTTTCTTTTCGGGATCATTTTGCTCTATTTTCTGGCTAAAGAAGAGAGGATTGATGCCAGGCTTATCTTTCTCTAATGAGCTTATCTCTAGGGACGAAGGAATGCACTGCGATTTTGCATGTATGTTGTACAATGATCATATTGTCAACAAGCTGCCTAAGGAGACTATCAATAAAATCATTTGCGATGCGGTAGAGATTGAAAAGGAGTTTGTATCAGATGCCATTCCTGTTAGGCTGATAGGTATGAATGCCGATAATATGTGTGAATACATTGAGTTTGTCGCTGATAGGCTTCTTGTAAGTCTGGGCAATGAAAAAGTATATAATACAGCAAATCCATTTCCATGGATGGAACTTATTTCACTACAAGGCAAGACCAACTTCTTTGAAAAAAGAGTTGGCGATTATACCAAAGCTGGTGTAATGGCAGAAAAAGGTAAACAGATTTTTTCCTTAGATGAAGATTTCTAGTACCTAAAAAGGTTCTCGATAAATAACAAAACTACACCCGACCAAACCCGAGATCTTTTTTAACCTTTTTTTACATCAATCTATATGCAAGTAATTAAGAGATCTGGACGTACAGAAGACGTCAGCTTTGATAAAATATCAGCACGAATTAAAAAACTGTGCTACGAATTGGACCCTAACTTTATCCGACCGATGGAAATTTCGCAAAAGGTCATACAGGGTCTTTATGATGGAGTTAGTACTACGGAGTTAGATAATTTGGCTGCGGAGACAGCAGCATCCTTGGCAACGGAACATCCTGAATATGCAACATTAGCTGCTAGAATTGCCATTTCTAACTTACATAAAAACACAGACAAGTCTTTCTCAAGAACGATGAGAAGATTGTTTGAATACATAGATCCCAAAACAGGTGAGTCAGCAGGACTTATAAGTAAAAAACATCTTGATATCATAGAAGATAATGCACAAAGATTAGATTCTGCAATTATCTATGACAGAGATTATAGTTTTGACTATTTCGGATTTAAGACATTAGAAAGATCATATCTACTTAGAGCGGATGGCGCAGTGGTAGAAAGACCACAGCATTTGCTGATGAGAGCTGCTATTGGCATTCATGGCGATGATGTTGACTCAGCAATAGAGACATACAACTATATGTCAGAAAAGTGGTTTATCCACGCTACACCAACCTTATTCAATGCGGCTACGCCGAAACCACAATTGTCATCTTGCTTCTTGCTTACAATGACTGAGGATAGTATATCAGGAATATTCGAGACGCTAACAAGATGTGCTAAAATATCTCAGTCTGCTGGTGGTATTGGTTTGAGCATCCATAATGTAAGAGCCAAGGGAAGTTATATTAAAGGTACTGGAGGCACCTCTAATGGGATTATTCCTATGCTGAGAGTCTTTAACGATACAGCACGATATGTAGACCAAGGCGGTGGAAAGAGAAAAGGAGCCTTTGCAGTATACCTCGAACCATGGCACGCTGATATCAAAGATTTTCTTGATCTAAAGAAAAATCATGGTAAAGAAGAACAGCGAGCAAGAGACTTGTTCTATGCCATGTGGATCTCAGACTTATTTATGGAAAGAGTAGAAGTAGATGGAGACTGGTCTCTATTCTGTCCGAATGAAGCTAAAGGATTGGCCGATGTATATGGCGAGGAATTTAAAACCCTATATACTAAGTATGAGAATGATGGTCTAGCCAGAAAGACAATCAAAGCGAGAGATCTTTGGTCATCTATTATGGAATCTCAGATAGAAACAGGTACACCTTATATGCTCTATAAAGATGCATGCAACGAAAAGTCAAACCAAAAAAACCTGGGCACAATAAGGTCAAGTAATCTCTGTACGGAGATATTAGAATACACTTCACCTGACGAGGTTGCTGTCTGTAATTTGGCCTCTATATCACTTGCAAAGTTTGTCAATCTTGAAAAGAAGGTGTATGACTTTCAGAAGTTGTATGAAGTTACCAGAGTAGTAACCAGAAACCTTAATAAGGTTATTGATGTAAACTACTATCCGGTCAAAGAAGCTGAGAATTCAAATATGAGACACCGACCTATTGGAATTGGTGTACAAGGTTTGGCTGACGCTTTTATTTTGTTAGGCATGCCATTCGATAGTCCTGAGGCAAAGCAACTCAATAAGGATATCTTTGAAACTATATATTTCGGCGCAGTTTCCGAATCAAATGCCATTGCACAGAAAGATGGTGTATATGAAAGTTATGAAGGCAGTCCTTCTAGCCAAGGTCAGCTGCAGTATGATATGTGGGGAGTGACACCATCAGACAGATGGGATTGGAAAGAGTTAAAGGCAAGTATAAGCCAGCATGGATTAAGAAATAGTTTGTTATTGGCACCTATGCCAACGGCTTCGACTTCTCAAATATTAGGTAACAATGAATGCTTCGAACCTTATACAGCTAACATATATACTAGAAGAACCTTGTCAGGAGAGTATGTAGTCGTTAATAGACACCTACTCAAAGACTTAATCAGACTTGGCAAATGGAATTCTGAAATGAAGGAACGGTTAATTGCCGCTAATGGAAGTATCCAGCACATGGATGACTTGCCACAACCGATCAAGGACCTGTATAAAACTGTTTGGGAGATCAAGCAGAAGACTATAATAGATATGGCTGCAGATAGAGGAGCCTACATATGCCAAAGCCAAAGCCTTAACCTTTTTATGGAGACGCCAAATTTGGCAAAGCTGACATCAATGCATTTCCATGCATGGAGGAGTGGACTCAAGACGGGTATGTATTACTTGAGATCAAAAGCGGCAGTAGATCCAATTAAGTTTACCTTAAGTGCAGACTATAAGAAGAAGTATAATCAAGACAAGGAAGTCATGAACCTTGAAAATAAAGAGGAGCAACAGCCTGAAGTTGTTGAAGGAGAAGTGTGTAACATGGATGATGGTTGTTTGATGTGTGGTTCTTAGA
>CAZPUF010000098.1:0-10474 GCA_964589705.1 uncultured Saprospiraceae bacterium
CCTTAAGTTTTGTTTGATGTTTAGACTAGAAGAACCAAGTATATTATATCTTTTAATATTAGTACCAATACTAATAGCACTTGTCTGGTGGACAATGCGGTGGAAGAGTGATGTCCTCAAGGACCTTGGAGATAGTAGAGTATTCAGGAGACTTTATGATAGCTGGTCCGTCAGAAGAGAATGGATTAAATCAGGATTGTTGTTGACGGCACTTCTATTATTACTTGTGTCATGGTCCAATCCACAATGGGGTAGTCGAAAAGAGAAAGTAAAGGCCAAACGTACTGATGTTATCATTGCCCTAGATATATCACAAAGTATGATGGCAGAAGATATTTTACCCAACAGAATGGAAAAGGCCAAAAGATTCTGTTTGGAGTTGATTAAGAAACTAAGGGGAGAACGTGTAGGTTTGGTTTTCTTTGCCGGTAGTGCCTACCTGCAGATGCCACTATCTACAGATTTTGCCTCAGCTAACCTATATATTAATTCTGCAAGCCCAAGTCAGGCTGGGACACAAGGGACCGTGATTGCTGATGCTATCGAGCTGTCACAGAGAGTGTTCGGAGAAGAAAACCCCACCCAGAAAGCCTTGATTATCATATCAGATGGGGAAAATCACGAGCAAGAAGCCATAGATGCATCTAAGGCTGCCCTTGAGAATGGAACAACAATTTTTACAATTGGAATCGGAACCGAAGAAGGCGCTAATATTCCATTTGTAGATAGAGGTCGCACAACTTACAAGAAGACAGCTTCTGGAGATGCTGTGAGGAGTGCTCTAAATGTAGGATTATTGCAAGATGTCGCCCAAAGTGGAGGTGGCCAGTTCTATATGATAGACGAAACGTTTTCTGCCTTATCCAGAATTGATAATGAAATTGCCAGACTTGAAAAACGAGAGGTAGAGCAAAGGTCATTCACTGATTATAATTCCTATTTCCAAATTTTCTTATTGCCCGCCTTGATATTATTGGTTTTAGATGTCATCTTGTCTACTAATTCTAGTGGGAAAGGGCAATGGCGCAAAATGCTAGATCTAGACAATTAGATATGAAATTAATCGGAAGTATATTATTCTGTGTGCTTATACAGACTGTACTCTTTAGCCAGTCTGCAAACACTTTACTCAGTGAAGCTGATGAAGCCTATAGAGCAGAAGACTTTGGGGCAGCGGAACTACTATATCGAAAAGCCAGACAGGAGAATAGCGATGTCAAGTCAAACTTCAACTTAGGGAATACAACATATAAGCAGGAGCGCTATGAAGAAGCAGTCGAACACTACCTCAGCGCCGCAAATAAAACCAACAATAACCTTATAGCTTCCGATAATTATTTCAATCTGGGTAATGCCTATTTTAGAACAGAAGAGTACGAAAAATCCATAGATGCCTATAAGCAAGCCATCAGGGCGAATCCAGATAATGATGAAGCGAGGTATAATCTGCTAATGCTCAAAATGAATCTCCAGCAACAAGAACAACAGCAACAACAGGACCAACAAAGCCAAGACGGAGATGAAAATTCTGAGAATCAAGATGGAGAAAACAGCGAGCAACAGCAGCAAGATGGTGAGCAGTCTGATCAGGAACAAAATCAGGACCAACAAAATCCTAATGAAGAAAATCAAGATAGCTTGCAAAATCAGGGTGCCTCAGGAGGAGAGTTTGATAGTACCAGATTAGAGAAGCAATCTTTGGATAGCTTAGATGCTATCAAATTGTTACAGATTATTCAAAGTGAAGAACAAAAGCTTCAAGAGAAACTCCGTAAGTTTGATTCTAACAGAAAAAAACCAGATAAGGACTGGTAATATTTGTCCAACAAAAATCTCACATAATGAAACGACAGATAATTTTTCTCCTTACCATATGTATTAGTACAGGCGTATTCGCCCAGTCCTTTGGGATTGAAACATCTTCTGATTCTGTATTGGTAGGTAACTATATCATTGTCAGCTTTACTGCAGAGAATCTTGATGGACAATTCGACCCACCTGACTTCGATGGTATGAAAGTGATATCTGGTCCTAATGTCAGCAATTCAGTTCAGATTATAAATGGGGATAAGTCCAGCAAAGCTACTTATACCTACCATGTACAACCTCCAGATGTGGGCCGATACACTATTTCTCCAGCATACATCGTCGATGATCAATCCACCGTGGAAACTGTCCCCTTAGTCATCAATGTATATCCTAATCCAGAGAATATAATTGAGCAACCCAAACCATCAACAAACGAGTTTTTTTTCAACTTTGATCGACTTTCACCATTTGGCAATCGAGATGAGAAAGACAATCCGCCAGCGCCACCAAAGCCACCCAAAAAGCCTAAAAGAAAGTATAAGAAAATATGAAATTGCGCTTTTTACATATTTACTTATTTATTTTTTCTGCGGCATCCTTAATTGCCCAGAAACCAAAGTTCTATGCGGATATAGATGCCCGTAAGGTAATAGAAGGATCGTATGTACAGGTTACTTTTGTATTAGAGAATGGTCAGGGATCTGGATTCAAGTTACCTAAGATGGATGACTTCGTTGTTGTGTCTGGCCCATCCACTTCAAATTCTACTAAGATATTCAATGGGCATAAAACAACAGAGGTCGGATATACATATGGGTTGCAACCTAAGGGACTTGGAGTGAAGGTCATACCTGCTGCTTCCATGACAGTCAATGGAAAGACAATGAATACCACTCCGGTAAGCATAGAAGTTGTCAAAGGGGCTAGTAGTAGTGTGGACAAGGATAAGCAAATCTTTGTACGGACCTTTTTGACTGATACATCTGTCTATGTCGGACAGCAAATACTATTGGAGTATAAGCTCTATACCATGGTCGATGTTCGAAATATCAATTTTGGAATTGATAATGAATTCGAAGGATTTTTTGCCGAAGAACTTAGAATATCTCAGCGAGGATATATCAGAGAGGTGATTGATGGCGTAGAGTATCATGTTCGCCCAATCAAGCAAGTCGCTTTATTTCCTCAGCAAACAGGAACCTATATGATCCCCCCTAACTCAGTATCATTAGGTATAGTCAAGCAAGGGGCTTCCAGAGGATTTTTCTACAATTCCCAATTGATTCCCAAGACAATGATAGCAGAGGGCAAAACAATTGTTGTGAATGAGTTACCACCAACAAAAGGTACTTTTTCGGGTGCTGTTGGTCGTTATCGCATGTCTGCCAAGGCCAATAAAAATTCACTTACAACTGATGAGGCCATTACGGTCATCATGGAAGTCGTAGGTAATGGAGATAGCAAGACAGTTAGTCCACCTAAATGGCCCTTACCCGATGGACTAGAGATGTACGAGCCAAATGTAATCCAAGATGAAGTTGTGGAAACGACCAAGGGAAAGAATCATAAAAAGATCTTTGAATACTTGATTGTAGCAAAGACACCCGGACGGTACAAACTCATTCCTTCTTTTCATTATTTTGATACTGACTCCTTGTCTTACCGTACCCTGATTAGAAATCTTGGAACTATAAATGTGGTAAAAGGTAGCGATAAAGCACCAGTAGACATACAGGAGTCAACCCAAGGTGTAGCAGAAATTTTTCAATCTACAAAGTTAAAATCTAAGGGCAGCAGTACATTCAACCCCATGTTTCAGTGGGTAGCTTTGTTACTACCTTTTTTTATAGGGATTGGCATTTACTTGTACGGTGCTCGCTTAGATAAGTTGGGCAAGAGAGATCCAGCTTTGCTAAAGAGAGAAAAAGCATATGGTATAGCGGTATCCAGATTGGAAACGTCCAAGAAGTACATGGATAAAGATGAAGGCTCGAAGTTCTATGAAGAAATGATATCAGCAATCAAATCATATATAACGGATAAGTATAGCATACAAGCATTACATATTAAAAAGTCTGAGCTGCTGAAACAACTACAACAGAAAGAAATCGCCGAATCTGATATATCAATACTCGAAGAGATCCTTACTCAATCAGAAATGGGTATGTATGCACCGGGAGCTGCTACTCAACTATCGGAAACATATAGCGCTGCACTAGAACTTATAGCCAGACTAGAGAATTAACATTTTTTCCACCTATATCATTTCATAGTTCTATAGATATTTTCTCATTACTTTTGTTGACTCATAATTAAGTATAAGACAATGTCAGGAAGAGTTAAAATTCGGGAGATTCTAAAGAGTGATAAGACAGATTACAAAGTCACGGTGAAAGGATGGGTAAGGACATTCAGGAATAATCAATTTATTGCCCTTAACGATGGTTCTACATTAAAGACCTTTCAGGTTGTTGTAGATAGGGAAAATACCTCGCCTGACCTATTGAAGCAGATTGCAACGGGTGCTGCCATTTCAGCCACAGGTACTATTGTCGCTTCTCAAGGTGGTGGTCAGAAAGTGGAGATGCAAGCCGAAGAAGTACAGGTGTTGGGGTCAGCTGATCCTGAGAAGTACCCTCTGCAACCTAAAAAGCACAGTCTTGAATTTTTGAGAGATATTGCTCATCTCAGATTCCGAACCAACACCTTTGGTGCTGTTTTTAGACTCAGACATTCTATAGCTTTCGCGATACATCAGTTTTTTCATGAGAGAGGATTTGTCTATTTGCATACACCGATTATTACGGGTTCAGACGCAGAAGGCGCAGGAGAGATGTT
Source organism: uncultured Saprospiraceae bacterium (assembly GCA_964589705.1). Classification (GTDB taxonomy): domain Bacteria; phylum Bacteroidota; class Bacteroidia; order Chitinophagales; family Saprospiraceae; genus RFSX01. The sequence continues at coordinate 4,648 of CAZPUF010000098.1, forward strand.
CCAGGTGACCACCCTCAACTTGGATGAGGTCCCTAAGACAGATGAAGGAGCCATAGATTTCAAATCTGATTTTTTTGGCAAGGCCACCAATTTGACTGTATCTGGGCAATTGGAGGCAGAGTTGGGTGCTTTGGCTTTATCGGATGTATATACCTTCGGTCCAACGTTCCGTGCAGAGAATTCGAATACCTCTAGGCACTTAGCAGAATTTTGGATGATCGAACCAGAAATGGCATTTGCTGATCTGACCGATGATATGAATCTGGCAGAAGACATGCTTAAGTATGTCATCAAGTTTTGTGTGGAAAATAACGAGGAAGATCTTGAGTTTTTGGAGACCAGATTAGTCAATGAGGAAAAGCAAAAGCCTGCAAATGAGCGATCACCAATGCCCCTAAGGGAGAAATTGGCTTTTTGCTTGGAGAATGCTTTCGAAAGGCTGACCTACACTGAGGCCATTGAGATACTGATGAGATCTAAGCCCAACAAAAAGAAGAAATTCCAGTACGTGATAGAAGAGTGGGGGGCGGATCTCCAATCGGAGCATGAAAGATTTTTGGTAGAGAAGCATTTCAAAAAGCCCGTGATACTCACAGATTACCCTAAAGACATCAAGGCATTCTACATGCGTATGAATGAAGATGACAAAACAGTCCGAGCCATGGATATTTTATTCCCAGGTATAGGTGAGATAGTTGGTGGATCACAAAGGGAAGAGAGAATGGATGTGCTTATGGCCAGAATGAAGGATTTCGATATCCCTGCGCATGAGATGGAGTGGTATTTAGATACCAGACGATTTGGAACTTGTGAGCACGCAGGCTTTGGCTTAGGTTTTGAAAGACTAGTGATGTTTATTACAGGAATGGCAAATATAAGGGACGTAATTCCATTCCCAAGATTTCCAGGTTCTGCGGCTTATTAGCAAGCGCTCACTACTCCCCGATTTGAAAACAATCTATCCCATTTTCTTTGGATAGGTGCATGGCTACTTTGGCTTCTTGAGAAGTCGAAAAGTAGGCGATGACTTTATATAAGCGGCCGTCATTTTTAAGGTTCACAGTATCTATGTCCATGTTTTTTATAGTATGCATCATAGATTCTGCATTGTTCTTAACTGAGAATGCGCCAAATTGTACTTGAACGGGATTGATGGTTTCATTAACTACTGCAGAATGAGAAGCTACCCTATGGACAATCTCTTTTTCTGTTAGATCAATAGATTTTTCTTGCACTGGATTAATATTCTCTTTGACTACCTCAGTTGGCGAATAAGCGATGTTTTGAGTAGGTCTATTCACCTTGTATGTGTTCAATATCTTCAGCATCTGCGTCACACCCATACTATGCTCCCATCTTTCAATTTCATTACCGTCCGGGTCAGCAATGACAATTGTAGGTAAACATCCTACACTATACTTCTGAAACCATTCCTGGTCAGATTCAATATCATAATCTGCTTCTATTAGAATATAATCTTGATTGAGAATGTGATTGATTTCAGCATTTGAAAACACATCTTCTTTCATGATTTGGCAAGGGAGACACCAATCACTACCAAAGGAAACAAAAATATTTTTTTGTTCTTCGGAGGCTTTACTAAATGCAGATGGTAAAGAGGGATGGGCAGATAGCAGGGTAGTTACACCTAATAAAAGGAGTATTGTTAGGGGATTTCTCATTTTGTTGACTTTTAAGGTTATGGAAGTTAGTCATACTAGCTTTTTCGCTTTGATATTAGAGGCATTTAATCTATAAAAAGACCTTACAAGGTGATGAATCCTCGTATATCTTAATTTGGATGTACAAGACAAGGCCTTAAGCGCGGATTTTTTGTAAAGAGATACCCTAACTTAAGTGCTATTTGATCGTTTCTTAGCAGTCATGCAACGAATCCAATAGTTGTCAAATTAATAATCTGAGGGCCAATTTATATGGCAATAAAGAAACTATGAATTTTAAAAAACTGATTTACTTACTGTTTGCTTGTTCACTTGTCGCATGCGTGCCAGAAGCTATAGATGAGACGACTGAGACAATAATTGTCAGACCACCGTCAGTGTCTATTATAGGATCAGTGCAAGGGACTATCCTGGATGAAAACAGCCAGCCACTAGCTGATGCTGTGGTAACGATTGGCACAGAAATGACAACCTCTGACAATGACGGTCTATTTTCATTTACAGACATTCAATTATATGAGGACGGCACTTTAATAACCGCCGAAAAATCTGGCTTCATTCAAAGTTCTAATACTTTGTTGGCGGTAGAAGGCGGTACCAATACTGTGACAATTAGCTTGATTGAAAAGGTCATCACAGATATCGTAGATAGTCAATCTGGTGGTACAGTCAATGTGGGAGAATTAAGTGTAGATTTTCCTTCTGGAGAATATCAGAATAACTCGTTAGGATTTTCTGGTGATATACATGTGTTTGCTAAATGGCTTAATCCTACTGAGGAATTCTCATTTAGACAAGTGCCAGGAGATTTATCAGGTATAAATAGTAGCGGAAACAGAATTTCACGAATAGCTTTTGGTAATATAATTATCAGCATAGAGGATGATGATGGGAATGTGCTTGCTTTGCCAGATGGAGCGACCGCCGAGATTAGTGTTACCATTCCAGATAATCTAGTGAGTCTAGCCCCAGACCGACCAATCTTATATCATTATGACGCTTCGGTAGATAACTGGATAGCCAAAGGAGAAGTTACGATTGTTGGTGACCAATATATTGCAGAAATTTCTGAGACAGGATATTGGAGTATCAGTGAGGAACATGAAATTGTAGAAGTAGGTAATCAATTGTTCTTGGAAGCCATGCCAGTAGCTAACATGCCTTTCAGAATTAAGTCGGATCAAGCGGGACTATACCTATTTGGAAATACTGATGAGTCAGGATTCTTCAGGAATCGACTTCCAAGGAATATAGAACTCACTATCGAACTAATGGGTGAATGCTTGTCTACGCCACATCGCACGCAGATTGGGTTCTTTTCTGAGGATATTGAGAATAATCAAATTCTTTTAAACAATGATGGCTTAGGAGATATTAAAATAACTGGAACAACGGTATCTTGCAACAACAATGGTCAACCTGCCTTATCACATACTTATGTTAGGGTTGATTTGGGAGAAATTAGAACACTACAAAGACTTTCCGATTCAGGTGATTTTGAGATTGATTTAATGACTTGCAGTCATAAGGAAGTTTCCATATCGGCTATTGATGCCAATACTGGGAATGCAAGTCATATAAATGAATATACACTTGATAGCAATGTAACAACACATAGTATCCAGATATGTGAGCAAGAAATCCAAGCTGGATTTAGTGTCAATTATACAGGCATCAATTGGAATAATATTCTAGGAATTTCAGATAAGCACAGTTGGACAGTCCGAGAAATTTCTGGAGGTTTTGATCTAACGCTTTTAGATCCTAGAATACAAGATGAAGAAGGAAATACACATATGATAGCTGGTTTTGGCGTTCGAGATGATAGTGCGGAAGCGACCTACCTGATCGAATTTCCAACACAGGGATTTTCGGTAAGAGGCATGTGCCAAGTAAGTATCCAAGAGCATATAGGATATAATAGTTATAGGTTTTTTGACCTATTAGATTTTGAAATAAATATTATCGACTCAAGTGTTTTTCCAGGCACTGAGCCTTCAGATATAGCGCAGATGGATTTTGATTTAACTTATTATGATTAGAATGAACCATTAGAACAAACATTGTCTATTCAACACTTTGCAATATTACTTGAAAGGCTGAAGGCTAATGACCAATCAGCATTTAAAGAACTCGTGTTTGCTTTTACACCGAGAATGATGACGGTTGCAAGAATATATTCCAAAGACGAAGAAGATGCGAAGGATGTACTTCAAGATGCTTTCATTATCATCTACAATAAGATCGGTACATTTATTGGAAGTGAGGAAAAAGCATTTTTTGCCTGGGCAAAACGGATAATAATTAATATCTGTTTGAGCCGATCACAAAAGATGTCCAGAAGAATGGAACAACATCCCGGTGAAATATTGAAAGAATACAAACTTGAATCTCATGTCATTGCTAATTTGACGGCAAAGGAAATTATGACACTTGTCCATAAATTGCCCTTGCCTTATAGACAAGTTTTTGCGCTATTTGCAATAGAAGGATATTCACATCAGGAAATAGCAGAAAGATTAAGTATTAAAGAAAGTAGTTCCAGATCAAGATTTTACAGAGCTAGAATTATGCTCCAAGAACATTTCAATAACCTATTTAAAGTCATGATAGCATGAATGACGATCTAAAGAACAAACTGGATAATTTCGCCTATGAGGATGTGAATCCACAGGAGATTTGGGATGGTATATTGGCGAAGCAGAAAAAGGAAGACAGGAATAAGCCTTTACTGCTCATTAGAGGCTTGGCCCTAGGTCTGCTAATACTTATACCTGTTGCACTTTATTTCCATTTCAGTAACCAGTCAGATAAAGAACCAATCGCCAATAAAGAAAGGCATGAAGTTAATTATGTAGGGAATGATTCTGAGCTAGATCACATAAGAACGACTGAGCATGGGGTAGCGTCTGATCAGAAGAATGAAAATTCATCGCTGGAAATTCAGATTCCGATTACACATAATCGACAAACAACAAATCACGATGCTATTGTAGAATCTAATTTGGCCAAAGAAGAGCGCAAATCAGATTATATTTTCCAAAATAGCTCCAACATAATTAAACCGGAAAAGATTCTGTCATTCGAAAAGGCTATGCAGTCATCATCTGCACCAAAAATAGACAGAAGACAGCCAATAGAATTATCCCTGCCACCACAGATTTATTCTCTATTGCCAGGGATGTTGGAAGAGAAGCAGATTAGGCAGCCAATGATGTCATCTAACCTCATAATCCCAACTCGCAGACCCAAACCTGCATTGGTTTTGTCTTTAGTTGGTTCTCTATCTGATATCAGGTCTACTATTACAAGCGCTGGTTCTGCTGACTTTGTTGTCAGCCAATGGGAATCTTCTGTCAATCCCCAGCTTTCATTCGGGAACAGACTACTGGCTGGTCTCCAATTCGCCAATGGGTTTGAGATAAGCACTGGACTCGCTTTCAGTAGAGTACACGAGAATTTCATTTATGATGGCCTATTTATTACAGACGCGAATGGCAATCCTATTTCAGAAACCGCCATGGATGAAAATGGTAATCTAACAGCAGATTTTTCTAGCACGGCGCTTACGGGTGATTTATTTCATTCTGTTACAAGAAGCCTAAACACTTACAATGTATTCCAATATCTAGATATCCCTGTCCAAGTGGCTTATAGGCATAATATGGGTAAGTTCTATGCAGGCATTTATGCTGCATATTCATTTAACGTATTCACTACTAACAGAGGATTTATTATCAATGAGGTTGGCCTGCCTTCTAGCTTTGAGGAGATTTCTGCTTCCCCTATTATTTCTAATAAAATTTATTCTGGCTTGTCTGTTGGATATCAGATTACAAATGGATTGACTGTATCAATAGGTCTGGAGTATGGAGAAAGAGAACGTCAGATTTCTGATTTGGTAAGAAAGCACCAATCTATAGGCAGTACTTTTGGAATTGAGTGGCAGCTATAGTTAGATGCTTTACAGGATAAATGGAAAGGTATTTTTTTTGAAAAAAATCCTTGCATTCTGGGACGAAGAACGATTTAATCAAATTAGTATATAGAGGAGACTCCCAATCCCTCTTTGCAATAACAACTTGATAGGTTTAATTTATTTTTTAAATAAAATTCACAGCAATGAAGAATTATTACATTCTTGT
>CAZPUF010000099.1:0-4223 GCA_964589705.1 uncultured Saprospiraceae bacterium
AGAGACTTTATCGCCTTTCCTAAGAATACCAGCGGTCGTGATATGATGATAGATGCACCAAGCCCTGTAGATGAAGAGCAACTTGATGAGCTGTATCTGGTGAAGAAGGAGGTTTAACGGTACACGGTGCAGCGGTTATTCGGTTTAGGGTGTATGGAATAAGGCATATGGTTTTTTGTTTCAAGGTACAACGGAGACTATGCCTGAACTAAGTTAACTTATACCCGACCCTTTCGTGATAGAGAAAAGCTAAGTTCATAATCCTTCTATAAAAAGAAAAGAGCAATTAAAGGGAGGCCGCTGCTACACCAGTGATAGGTCGAAGCTCGAATGGAGTTGCGTTTTTTGGCGGATGAGAGGGAGAGGTGCCGAGAGACAAAAAAAGAGCACGAAATGGTAAGAGCTGAGGCGGTTTTACAGAACGTAGTGGTGTAAAAATCACCTTTGTAGCAGCTAGAGTTTTGCTTACTTTTTGTCGATGCAAAAGTAAGAGAGAGAAATGTGATAAGGTCAAAGGTTTTATTACATAATGAAAATGGTGCAGCGGTCTAGGGTATATGGCTTAAAGTATCGGGATAGGGTATATGGATTTTCTTCAGACCGTTCCTAATATAGGTTGACCACTTTCTGACTAGAAGGATAGTTGTAGAACCAAACAATTGCTAGAATTGTATGAGGTATAAGGTAAACTATATAATCATGTTAATCTTCTCATCTTGAAAATCCTGATTAGACAATTTTTTCCTTCACTTTAAAGCATGGGATGCTTCTTTTATTCTAATGATTCAGAATAATTTTGTGCCTTTTACTGCTTAGAATCAGAGGAAGATCAACTTATCAGGTATTGTCTCATCATACAGCCGTATGCTCTCTAGCAGACATCGAGAAAATCTAAATTAGAATTGAGAATTTACGCTTATATTAGAGATATAGAATTTATAACCTATGATGTCCAACTCCATTACTACCTACGGTATGATTCGTCGAATTATATGTGGATTTTATTCTAATTACCTTAGTTATAGATCAGGCTGCTGACTGGCATATCTTTTCTGTAAAAGGAAAGCTAGTTGCATCGGGAGATATTCCACATAATAGATTTACAATAGATGTAACTGGCATTCAAGCTGGAAGCTACCATCTATCCATTAGCAATGAAGAAAGTCGATTGATCAAGAAGTTTGTGGTAGTGAACTAACTGTATTTTGTTATAAGAATGGAGCAATGATAGAATAGGTAATTGGACTAATAGTATTTTTAATTGAATTATAATTATACACTATATACATTATGCAACAAATATTTAGAAATTCGCAGAGTGGACTGGCTCTAAAACAATTGAGATTCCTTTCCAGCACTTTTACAAGAATACACAAATCAGGTCAAGCAAATAAGGCAGTACTTTCAGGTCTGATCCAGAAGATTGCCAAGCTAGTCAAGCAATTGGAAAGGCTTGTCCACGGTAAGGTCATTAGAAAAGCATTAGGTGCGACAATATTGAGTGTATTTTTAAGTGCATCAATACAAGCACAAAATTTTAGTGAGCCTCAAGCTCTGCCAACTGTTGAGGCAGATGGTATTTTAGTCCCGATGCTAATTGATATTGACGCTGATGGAGACTTAGATATATCAGGTTTATTCATTGAATCCTATTTAGATAATCCATTTTTTCTAATAGAAAACACAGGCACTCCTGAAGCCATCGAATATGATGCGCTTATTGCTGGAGGAGTTGATATTGAGCTTCCAGAATTTGACCTTATTCCTTTCTTTAATGCTGGAGACATGGACAATGATGGAGATCAGGATCTGATAAGCTATTCTTTTGATTATGATACTTATGATAATATTGTTCTTTACTATGAGAATTTAGGGTCAAATGCATTTGCTCCTGTGGATACATTGAATGTTACTTCAGCTAACGATGGTCTCTTTTTGCTCACCTTTGACCTTAATGTAGTTGATTTAGATGCAGACGGAGATTTAGATATAGTAGGTGTGGGCACAAATTTTCCAAGTTTTATATCAAGTGAGTATGCAACTGCCTTAGCATACTGGGAGAATCAGGGGACAAGTGAGGAGGTCCAACTGGCAGAAGGAAGGATAGAATTTGTCTTTCCTGAGATTAGATATGATGGAATCCCGCTTAGTGAGATTGCAGATTTTGATAATGATGGTGATGTAGATGTGCTGCTAGCTATTTATGATTATAATTCTGAATCTACAATAATGAGTTATGTGGAGAATAATGGAACAGGCTTTAATGACCCAATAGATCCGCTCGTTGTACCATCTGATCAAACGATTCTTACTGCAAGTGGAGACATCGACAATGACGGTGACATTGATATATTATATGAGATATACTATGAAAGTGATCCAACAATGCAATCAAACCTCTATTGGTTGGAGAACCAACAGTTGAGTTCTGTTGAAGATTGGACTGATGAGGAAGTGCAGCTTTCTTTATCATCGACACTAGTGGTGAGCCAGCTAATATTGAACATAGAACTTCAGGATTACACAGACCTGAGAATATCTATAATTGATGGACAAGGTGCCATGCTTAAGCAAAGAGCTACTTCCTTGATTCAAGATAATATTACATTCGATGTAGGAGACTTACCTGCGGGTATCTATTATGTGAATGTAGCAAGTGACAATAGACAACGTACTCTAAGATTTGTAAAGAGCTAGAAGAGCGGAATACAAATAGATTAATTTTTAAAATGGAATTGGCTTTTAGATATACTAAGCTAATTCCATTTTTTATACTAAGGTCTCTGCAAGAAAAGGGTATTCAGTGATTAGATCCTTGGTATCTGCTTCTAATTTGTCTTTAAATTTTGTGTGTGCAGTTGTGTCTGGGAATCTGGGTCGATGTAGGCGTCGATTTTGTATGCTTAAGATCTTGTCTCTGAGTGATTGTTCCTCTTGCGCTAGCCAAGTTGTGCTAAATTCATTAAATATATGCTCTATAGCTTGATTAGATGGATGAATTAGATCATCCTTATAGAATCTATAATCTCGCAAATCATCTGTCATTATCTCATATGATGGAAAATAATGGCAATCTGAGTAATTGTCACACATGTGGTGTGCTGCCAATAGTGCAATGCTTTTGCTTCTGCGATCTTGCACGAGACCATTCTTAATATGTCTGACTGGACTAACAGAGAAGATGATTTGAGGTTTTTCTGTCTGCCCTAGGACGAGAGCACGTATTTCTTCTAAGCTGTCCAAGACCTCATTTGAGGTCATTAGATGAGGAGTAAATGCTGAAGCGGGTAATTTATGGCAGTTATTGACTATTTCCTTGGTCTTATTGTGCTTGAATACAAAGCAAGTGCCCAGAGTAATAATGATAAAATCTGCTTTGATTAGGGATTTGTTGGCTTTCAAGAGGTTCTTGTAAGCTGTTTTCATAAAGATATTGTCGTCCAATTGGTTATAACTGCTATGAAAATCTAAGTGAGCATAGGTCTCATTGTGAAATATTAATCTATTCTCTTGCAGCGAATTAGGCTCTAAGACTATCTTAAGTGTGTGCAATATACTTTTGGGATTGAAGGTTATTCCAGTAGGATTTGAATCAACCAGATACCCTAATTGAGAAAGTCTATCGGACATATGGACTGAAAAGCAAGACCCTATACTCCAGATTTGGTGAGAATATTGGATTTTTTGCTCGGAGGATAGCATATTTACTTTAGTTCGTAGCTTCATGATAGAATTGTGGTGTATTGTAAGTAGGGTATAGTGTGAATCTGGGTGTCAGTTCATTATTTTTGGCATATCTATTGCTTGGTAAAGAACGTTAGACTTTTGTCTTAAAATGACAAGGTTTTCTAATAAAGACGCTTTCTCAACTTCATTTTTTCACTATTTATTCTACTTTTATAGACTAACTTAGAGAGTTATAAAGGTTTCAGAAATAACATGTCGAAAAAAATTACGCAAATGAGATATTTTAAGAATGTGGTTTTCCTATTCGCTTTGGTAGCAACAAGTTTATCAATATCGGCTCAGGATATTCACTTTTCGCAATTTTACATGTCTCCCCTTAATCTCAACCCGGCCCTTACCGGTGTGATGAATTGTAATACAAGGGTGGTCGCAAACTATAGAAATCAGTGGTCTCAGGTCCTTACTGGAGACGCTTACAATACTTATTCGGTCTCCTATGATCAGAAGATTGCCGTTGGTAGATCTGATTACTTTGG